>CAYUIJ010000043.1:0-19052 GCA_964444735.1 uncultured Bacteroides sp.
AAGCAAGGGGTATTATTTGGCTTTTTAATCATAAAATCTGCAAGTTTCTTGACCTGAAGATCAGATATTTGCCCGTATGCTTCGGATGGCAGCCTCTGTCTTTTCAATCCCAAGGGGCATGCGTAACCTTTCCGTCAAAGCTGTAAGGCATCAGGCGCCTGCTCAAAGGTTGCTCCCTCTTTCAGCATTGAATCATACTTTGGATTAAGGGATAAATACAGGTGTCCATCAGGTATCTCTTGACTTTTTGCCCGTTCTCCATGCACATGCCATGTCTTTAAATATCTTGACAATTTATTCAGGGAAGATACGGTTTGATGAAATCCGTTTTCATAGCAGATACAAGTATGGAAAAAGGCTTGTCCGGTATTTTATTACTGAATTATTTCTTTAATTCTTTGTCCTGTCAATCTATTTCACTTATTTTTGCGGAATGATAGTATTTAGAATTTTCAATTCTAACAATTAAATAATTTAATTCATTTATTTATGTGGTTAAGTAATTCATCTATTGGAAGGAAAGTGGTGATGAGCGTAACCGGAGTCGCCCTTGTCCTGTTTCTGACGTTTCACATGTCGATGAACTTAGTGGTACTCTTCTCTGAGGATGCTTACAACAAGGTATGTGAATTCTTAGGTGCCAATTGGTATGCCATGGTTGCGACCGTAGCATTGGCCGCACTGTTTGTAATTCACATCATCTATGCGTTCTGGCTGACAATGATGAACAGAAATGCCCGTGGTAGCGAACGTTACGCAGTGACTCAAAAACCGAAAAACGTAGAATGGGCGTCACAAAACATGCTTGTTTTAGGTATTATCGTTATTTTGGGTTTGATTCTTCACCTTGCCAATTTCTGGTACAAGATGCAGTATGCCGAAATTATCGGTGACCATTTCTTAGGCGAATATGGCCCGGCCAACGGTGCCGAATACATCGCCGGCATATTCTCTCAGCCGGTGTATGTTATCTTATATCTGATTTGGCTAATTGCGTTGTGGTTCCACCTTACCCACGGTTTCTGGAGTGCTCTCCAAACCCTGGGATGGAGCAACAAAATCTGGTTTGAACGCTGGAAACGAATAGGCAATGTGTATTCGACACTTGTTGTTCTCGGTTTTGCTACAGTAGTGGTGATCTCTTTCTTTAAACCGCTTTGCTGCCGCTAATGTCATTTCATTAAACCTTTAAAAAAGAATAGAAAAATTATGGCTGTTATAGATTCAAAAATTCCTGAAGGGCCGATAGCTGAAAAGTGGACCAATTATAAAGCTCATCAAAAACTGGTAAACCCCGCAAACAAGCGTCGTCTTGATATCATTGTAGTAGGTACCGGACTGGCTGGCGCGTCGGCTGCGGCCTCGCTCGGTGAAATGGGTTTCAAAGTATTCAACTTCTGTATCCAGGACTCTCCGCGTCGCGCGCACTCTATCGCCGCACAAGGAGGCATCAATGCCGCAAAGAATTATCAAAACGACGGTGACTCTATATACCGTCTGTTCTACGATACAGTAAAAGGCGGTGATTATCGTGCCCGCGAAGCCAACGTATACCGCCTTGCTGAAGTGTCAAACAATATCATTGACCAATGCGTTGCACAAGGTGTTCCTTTTGCCCGTGAATACGGAGGTACACTGGCTAACCGCTCATTCGGCGGCGCACAGGTGTCTCGTACATTTTATGCAAAAGGCCAGACCGGGCAGCAGCTCCTTTTGGGAGCATACTCTGCGCTGAGCCATCAGATACATGCAGAAACCGTTAAGCTGTATACCCGTTACGAAATGGAAGACCTCGTCATTGTTGACGGTCGTGCACGCGGGATCATTGCCAAGAACCTTGTAACCGGCAAACTGGAACGCTTTGCGGCTCATGCCGTGGTTATCGCTACCGGAGGATACGGGAATACCTATTTCCTCTCAACCAACGCCATGGCTTGTAACTGTACTGCCGCAATGGCGTGTTACCGTAAAGGCGCATGGTTTGCCAATCCCGCATACGTACAGATCCACCCGACCTGTATTCCTGTACACGGTGACAAGCAGTCTAAACTGACTTTGATGTCTGAATCACTCCGTAACGATGGACGCATCTGGGTTCCCAAGAAAATTGAAGACGCAAAAGCATTGCAGGCAGGAACCAAGAAAGGCAGTGATATTCCTGAAGAAGACCGTGACTACTACTTGGAGCGCCGTTATCCGGCATTCGGCAACCTTGTTCCGCGTGACGTGGCTTCACGTGCGGCAAAAGAACGTTGCGATCACGGTTTCGGTGTAAACAACACCGGTCTGGCTGTATTCCTTGACTTCTCTGAAAGTATCGAGCGCCTGGGCCTTGATGTTGTTCTTCAACGCTACGGGAACCTGTTTGATATGTACGAAGAAATCACCGATGTTAATCCGGGAGAGCTTGCCAATGAAATCAATGGTGTGAAATACTATAACCCGATGATGATATATCCGGCTATCCACTACACAATGGGGGGTATCTGGGTTGACTATGAACTTCAGACTTCTGTCAAGGGCCTGTTCGCCATTGGTGAATGTAATTTTTCTGACCACGGAGCCAACCGTCTGGGTGCTTCCGCATTGATGCAGGGACTGGCCGATGGTTACTTCGTATTGCCTTACACAATCCAGAACTATCTGGCCGACCAGATTACAGTTCCACGTTTCTCTACCGATCTGCCCGAATTTGCTGAGGCAGAAAAGGCGGTTCAAGACAAGATTGATCACCTGATGAGCATCAAAGGCAAGAAATCTGTTGACTCAATCCACAAGGAACTGGGCCGCGTAATGTGGGAATATGCAGGTATGGGGCGTACGGCTGAAGGCCTGAAGACCGGCCTTGCCAAACTGAAAGAAATCCGCAAGGAATTCGAAACGGAAGTGTTTATTCCGGGTTCAAAAGAAGGTCTGAACGTAGAGCTTGACAAAGCTATCCGTCTGAACGACTTTATTACTATGGGTGAGCTGATTGCTTACGATGCATTGAGCCGTAACGAATCTTGCGGAGGTCATTTCCGTGAAGAATACCAGACTGAAGAAGGAGAAGCAAAACGTGATGACGAGAACTTCTTCTATGTGGCATGCTGGGAATATCAAGGCTCTGACGACAAAGCCCCTGTTCTTTACAAAGAGCCGCTGGCATACGAAGCAATCAAAGTCCAAACTCGTAATTACAAATCTTAATGTTTAATTAGTTGACGAGTTGACAAGTTCACAAGTTGACAAAAAACTGACAGAATATATGCGTAATCATAAAGATTTAATTGTTTGGCAGAAAAGCGTTTTTCCGGCTCGGATGAGATTACGCGCATGTTTCCAAAAGATGAAAACACTGAAGACGCGCGGGGCTGCTGTATCTATCCTTTCAGGCATTGCAGAGGGGGTTGGCGGAGGAAGCGGCCTGGAGTGTTTCCCGTATACTTCATCAGACTCGGCTTCAGAACGGAAAACACAAATGCTTTTGCCAAAAGCTGAATGTTATGAGAACAGAGTCAACTTGTAACCTGAAACCTGGTCACCCAAAATAAAAATAAAATGGATAAAAAAATATCATTCACACTGAAGGTCTGGCGTCAGGACGGACCGAAAGGAAAAGGCCGTTTCAATACATTTCAGATGAAAGACATTCCGGGTGATACTTCATTCCTGGAAATGCTCGATATCCTGAACGAGCAGTTGATAGAAAAAGGTGAAGAACCTGTCGTATTCGACCACGATTGCCGTGAAGGCATCTGCGGCATGTGCTCATTATACATCAACGGACATCCTCACGGACCTGCTACAGGCGCTACTACCTGCCAGATTTACATGCGCCGTTTCAACGATGGCGATACCATTACCGTTGAGCCTTGGCGTTCCGCAGGATTTCCTGTTATCAAAGATCTGATGGTTGACCGTTCGGCTTTCGACAAGATTATGCAAGCCGGAGGATACATCAGCGTAAGAGCAGGTTCCCCTCAGGATGCAAACGCCATCCTTATCCCGAAACAGGATGCTGACGAAGCTATGGATTCCGCTTCATGTATCGGTTGTGGCGCTTGTGTAGCTGCTTGTAAGAACGGTTCTGCCATGCTGTTCGTATCGGCTAAGGTAAGCCAGCTGGCACTGCTCCCTCAAGGACGTCCTGAAGCCGCACGCCGTGCAAAGGCAATGCTTGCGAAGATGGATGAGCTGGGATTCGGCAACTGTACCAACACCCGCGCATGCGAAGCCGAATGTCCGAAAAACATCTCAATCAGCAACATTGCACGCCTGAACCGTGAGTTCATCAAAGCTAAACTGAAAGACTAAAAAGCCGTTCATGACTTCAATAAACCAAAAGCACCGGCATGAACGGCCGGTGCTTTTTCATTGTCATAAAGGTCAAGAATGCTGCGTATCCTGCTGATTCCCGGCAATTATCGGGGCAGGAAATCTGTTTGTCTCCGATAAAAAGTTTTCATTGGATATCGGCCAATCGCATACGCAACGCAATAAAAGGCGTCATGAGACATACAAGTAAAAGAAGCCCGTCCGCCGGGATCGGTGCAGGGCTATATCATAGACTTCACGGCATTCCGTATAAACAAGCCATGAGACAGTAAAGCGCAGCCTATTGATAAATCAATAACGACTGTATACGCTCGTCAAACATCTCATTGGCAACTTCCATCAGACAATCTGCCGAAAGCGCCTCTATGCGCCTGAAAATCTCTTCCTGACTCTCATACCGGCTATAGTGGAGATAGGTTTTGCCCATATTGAGCGCCACATTCTCAAAATTATCACTGGCTACGGCTATCTGACCGATAGTCTGCTTCTTCGCAGCTGTCAGCTGGCTGCCGGTCAAGCGCACCGTACACAAGCGTCTCAGTTCCTTTTCTATCAGCGTAAGACATGTATCCACATCTTTAGGGTCACATCCGAAATAAATGTTGAAAACTCCCGTATCGGTATAGGAAGTCAGATTGCTTTCCACACTGTAAACCAGCCCGCGATGCTCGCGCAAGGCAATATTCAGCCTGCTGTTCATGCCCGGTCCACCCAGAATGTTATTGAGCAGGTACAGTCCCGTACGCTTCTCATTATGCGCATCATAGCTTCTGCATCCAATCATGACATGTGTTTGATGGGTGCCGCGATGAATAACGCGCCGTTCCGGCACATAACCGGGCAGGGGGATATATGGCTTCTCTGCCTTTGAATCCGGAATATCCGCAGCATATTTTTCCACACAGCGCACCAGATGCCTGAAACCAACGTTACCGTAAAAGAAAAACACCATGTTTGAAGGCTTATAGAAACGGTGCGCCCAGTCCAAGGCATTGTCTGAGCCAAACGTTTTCAGCAAATCCGGATCGCCCAATATGTTTTTTCCCAAAGGATGGCCCTTGAATATCAAGTTTTCAAAATCGTCAAATATCAAATCAGAAGGACAATCTTCATAACTCTGTATCTCATCCAGAATCACATCTGCCTCCTTTGCTATTTCATTTTCCGGGAAAGTACTGTGAAATACAATATCGGCCAGCAACTCTACAGCTCTTGCAAAATGCCCGGCAAGAAAAGCCGTATAAATAATCGTCTCCTCCTTATTGGCAAAAGCATTCAAGTCTCCGCCTACGCGCTCCATCCGGTTCAGAATATGCCAAGCCTTGCGTCTGGTAGTTCCTTTGAATATCAAATGTTCCACAAAATGCGCCATTCCCTGTTCTCCACTGTTCTCATCGCGCGATCCGGCATCAATGGCAAAGCCGCAATAGGCCACCGGAGTAGGCGATGGCACTTGTATGACGCGTAACCCATTAGATAATGTATGCTGATTCAGATTCATGCCTATACATAAACTTTTATAGATATATGACAGCAAAGTTACAATAAAAGAAACAGACAGCCTGCCGCATTCCCTGATTTTGCCGCCTCTACAGGCTGACCGTAAGAACTGGAAGCAAAGTCATGCAAAAGTCTTAGGCAAAAGCCGAGCCAACCGGACGGAATCTGTACAGAAAGTATCCGGCAGTCTCCCGGCAGCTGTATTTTCGAGTGAATCCTGTTATGGTTCAGTAACCTTCAATCGCTTTTTATAAGAAAAACACCTGCGCTTTGTCGTGTAATTTAAAATTTAATCTCTTTGAAGATATCTTATGAATATAAAGAACCATCCATTCCCGGCACAAACAGATTCCTGACAGCTGACCGAGACACGGCACTCCAATATCCGATTCTGCAAAAAAAGGCAGGCTCCTGATAGCAAGCCTGTACTTTTTTATGAGTACTTTTGCGAAAACTCCAAACCATTGTATAATTACAAGACACAAATAAAGATTACAGCTCCGCTCCAGACAGAATCTTCCATACAGTTGCCCTTATCAAAAAGCATCTGTAACCGCGTGCTTGTTCTCCATGCGCTGTCTAAGAGAAAGGGAGCGTCATCTGTTATAGACAACCATCTGTCTGACTGTGACGATACACGTGTCATGATAAAAGCCATGACACACCGGGATCATACCATTGACATCATGGCCGCAGGAACAGCAATGCGGTTCCTTACAGCTTTCTTTGCCATACAACCCGGTGAGGAGCACATTCTCACAGGAACAGAGCGTATGCAAAAACGCCCTGTCCGGATACTGGTGGAGGCGCTTCGTACATTGGGAGCAGATATTGAATACATGCGTCAGGAAGGATTTCCGCCCATACGTATAAGAGGAAGGGAACTTGCCGGCTCAGAAGTCACGCTTCCCGGAAATGTCAGCTCACAATACATCTCTGCGCTGCTGATGATTGCCCCCATGCTGCCAGAAGGGCTGACGATAAAACTAAGCGGAGACATCATTTCAAAACCGTATATAAAACTAACCTTAAAGTTGATGCAAGATTTTGGCGCCAACGTTCACTGGGACGAGAAAAGCTCTTGCATGCATATTGCCCATACACTTTATCAGGATATGCCATACATAGTGGAAAGTGACTGGAGCGCGGCCTCTTATTGGTATGAAATAACGGCCCTTTCTTCTCAAGCATGCATTTATCTACCAGGGCTCAACCCCCGAAGCTATCAGGGAGACAGTGCCATTGCCGGGCTGTTTGAACGGCTTGGAGTCAAGACAGTATTCGAAGCGCAAGGAGTAAGGTTGAAAAAAACGGCCTGCAGTCTGCAAAGAATGGAATATGACTTCGTAAATCAGCCCGATATGGCACAGACATTCGTTGTAACATGTACCCAACTGGGTATTCCCTTTCGTTTCGAAGGGTTACAAAGCCTGAAGATTAAGGAAACCAACCGCATGGCGGCCTTAATAAAAGAACTTGGGAAACTGGGATATCTTCTGAATGAGGAAAACGGCTCTGTCCTTTCATGGAACGGTGAAAGAACAGCCGTATCACCCAATCCGGCCATTGACACTTACGAAGACCATCGCATGGCTATGGCATTTGCTCCCGTATGCCTGAAGAAAACAGATATCATCATCAACAATCCGCATGTGGTTTCAAAATCTTACCCGCATTATTGGGAAGATTTGAAACTGGCCGGATTTAAAATCGAAGAAATATGAAACTGATTGCCGTCTTTATAACCGCTCTTGCTATAACCGGAATTGTGGCTCTTCTATCCCGATGGGGGAGTAACCGGAAAACAGGTTCCTGCAACGGAAAAAACGAAGAATCAATCACAACCCCATGCGGAGAATGCCGCGGCCGGCATGCCGTTTGCGAACGTGACAGCATTCGGGCAGGAGCAAGCAAAAAGACAGAATACTATAACGATGAAGAGCTTGACCGTTTCAAAGGAACCAGTGCCGGCCAATATCCGGAAGAAGCTGTAGAAGAGTTTCGTGAAATACTATATACCATGCGTGAGGAGGATGTGCCCGGATGGATACGCAGTCTGCAACTGCGGCAAATAGAAATTCCCGACACACTGAAAGAAGAGCTTCTTCTTATTGTTGGCGGACTCAGGGCCCGTACGTCAAAATAAACGCAAAATATTGGCCATAGACCCGTGTCGGCTGAATAAACAAGGCTGATCAGTCTGATACATGCGGCAAATGACATATTGCGGCACGTACCATGGCACCGGCTTTGGAGGCTGCGCGGGCGGCACCATGAATGGATCGTTGGGCCGGAGAAAAGCCGTTCAGGTACACTTCCGGAACTTTCTTCCAAAAGTCCGGAACAGGGTGGGCTTCTGAGATATTTTGTATCTTGGTCCTACTTGAAAAATACAAAAAAGCCGGAGCAGGAATCACTCCGCTCCGGCTTTTTCATGCAAATCATTTATCCGGTTAATTTACTTTCTCCATCTCGGATCACCGATTTCACCGTAAATCAAGTCATCGTTTACAAGTGTGAAGTCGGCCGAAGCGGCATCTTTGAACGGATCCTCAGGCAAAACGTTTCCGCTTTCATCATATACCTTTCCGCCTGTGATTCCGCTGTCGATCAGTGACGATGCGTTGAAGTAATAATTGCTGTCGAACAATACATTATCAGTCTTTGCATCTTCACTGAAGAATACATCGGCCGCATCCGTTCCAAATACAAACAAATTCTTGCTGACATTGCAGGTAAATTCCTTGTCGTCTTTCGAACTCGAACGTATATAGACAATGCCCTTACTGTTGGCATTCACATTGTAGAATGTACATGCTGAAATCGTATAAACAGCTCCCACACGCCCTGCACAATAGTCAAAGCGGATAAAGTCTTGTCCGGAACACATATCATGGAAAGTGGAATTCGTAATGCTTACCTCTTTGAAATTGACTTTTTTATTCTGATAGTCAATAGCACGTCCGCTTAAACCAGTCATGACACAGTTGTTTACGGTCAGTTTACCGGCAGACACCTCACCGGCATCATTGGCTTCGGTCAGCAGATTCTTGTATGCAGAAGCCTCCAGCACACAGTTTTCAATGGTAATGTTACCTCCTTCGCCCAGTTCAACGACATCAATAAAAGAAACAGGATCTACGGCATCTGTATTGTTGAAAGTCAGGTTTTTTATTGTAACATCGGTAGCGCCTTCTACAGAGAAAGCAAACCCGCAGACAACAGGCTGGGCATCCAGTCCCATGATTGAACATGATTTTGTAAGCGGGATATCCATAGCCGGGAATACATTGTTGCCATCATCAGCAGGCAACAGGCAAACCGAAGCATTCTCTTCCAGTCCGTCAAAGAACGCCTTTGTTTCCTCTTCCGTTCCTCCGGCATACAGAATAACCGCGTCACCCAGATCAATCGGCGTTGTAAAGGTGATGGTTCCTCTGGTAGCGTCACCGTTCCTCATCACGGCCGTATACTGTGTTTCTCCGGTCAGTCCGGTAATCTCGGCACATCCGGCGGCAATATCCTCAGGCGTAATGTGATATACGATATCACCCGGCGTTACGGTAATGGTTGTAGCTTCCTTTCCTGCCGGCCATCTGAGAATAACCGAAGTAGCTTTCAGATCTTCCGTCCGTATTTCCTCAAATATATTTTCAGTATCCGTCTTGAATGTATCTTCTACCCATTCCGATTCCGGAATGCCTTCGCCGATAGCTTTCACTCTCACAAAATAGTCGGTTTCACCGGTCAGTTCGGTAAATGTAACGGTGTTTTCGGTGACCGTTTCAGTTCTTACCGGAGTATCACCCAGCACCTTGCCCGTGTAAAGTTCCACCACATACCCTGTAGCCTTGTTTACTTTATTCCATGTAACCGTCGCATTCACCTGATTCCTTATCTGAACCCCCAGTTCCACCGGTGAGAAAAGACGGTCGTATGCTACGTCTGTCAGCTCATCCTGCGCATCCGAGCAGGCAGTCACCGCCATTCCCAGCATCAGGCATCCTGCCAGACTTTTTATATAATTCTTCATAACACTTTATCCTCCATTATTTATAGTTGCTACTGTTTTCCAGCATACCGTTACTGCTGTCAATGAATACCTGCCATATCGGCCAGAACTGATAATCATCCGGATTGTTCAGATAGAGTCCTTCAATCTTATCCTGCCATTTTGTTGAGCCGGCCCATTCCTTATTCTGATCATAATTCAATGCGGTTCCCTCCTCATCGGTCTGCCCGATCTCCACGCCATAGATTTCTACGGTCTCGCCGTTCTTTACGGTATCCCAAACCGTACCGCTACCTTTCAGCGGGGAGTCTTCCGTAACGGTGTGATAATATATCTTATCAGGCAAGCCGGCATAATTGCCGGTTCTGTTCAGCAAGGCGTTCATCTCCTCCTTGGCATCGGCCAGGGTAGAGCTCAGGATGTTCCATCTTATCAGGTCGGCCTTGCGCAGCATCTCACCACAGAGCTCTAATCCGCGCTGTTCAATGACAGCCTGCTTGAACGCCTCCTTGCCTTGGGTCGCAGCGGTCATGTATCTGTCTGCCTTTTCTTGAGGCAACGCACGGTCAAGAACAGGTTTCAGGTATTGCGCGGCAGCCTGCGGCCCGTCCAGTTCGTTTACAGCCTCTGCGGCCATCAGATATACATCGGCCAGACGCATATACAGCCAGTTCACGCCATCGTCATTGGACGAGGTCACCAGACGCTTCATCCATTCATAACGATATTTCCCGAAATACCACTGGTTTACCTCATTGGGCACCTGCACACCTTTTTCCCAATAATAAGGCACACACGATACGTTCCGGCGTCTGTCCTGCGGATCATATTTGTAAAAAGCAATCGGGGTAGGCCCTACCGTACCGCCTTTGGCCTGTCCGGTATACTGGTCAGTATCCTTATGCCTTACTCCCAGATCAAACACCACACGTCCGCGTCCGGCGGAGAACGGTATTTCCCAGATTGATTCACCGCCGGCAGTCACATCTTCCTCACACAGTTTTCTGAACGTATCCTCAAACTCGCCCAATTGGTTGCACTGCCGGTCGATGATGCTCACGCATTCTTCCTTTACAATCTTGTACATTTCTTCCGGAGCCAGACGCGGGTCATTGCTGAGTCTGACTGTTCCATCGGCACGCTGTGAATATCCGCCGGCATAAAGGGCCAGTCTTGAACGTAGCGCTTTCACAAACGCCTTGCTCACACGCTCGGTTGTGCTCGTGGTTGCCGTTTCACCAGGCCATGCCACCAGATCTTCCGCCCGCTTTAAATCGTCAAGAATCAGACGCGCGTAAATGGAATCCCTGTCCGATTTTGCCTTATACTGGGTTTCCGATGTGATCGGTTCAAAACGTGCCGGCACATCACCCCATGCCTTCAGCAGGTCACAGTAGTAAACGGCACGCAGGGTAATGGCCTCTCCCAGCAGTTGTCTGAAAGCCTGGTCGTTCATGTCACCATAAGTCTCTATTCCGCGAATGCACATGTTGGCACGCTCTATACCCTCATAAAACTTGGCCCACGCATTGTTATCCGTATTCATCTGGCTATTGGTGGGCGTGCAGTCATAGTTTGACAATTTAGCCTTGTCATTTCCGCTGTCTTCTGACGAATTATACCATTCCATATCTGTATTCATCCCATAATATACCAGATACCGCCCACGGTATGAGTTGGTTTCGGCAAACGATTGCAGAATACCCATTACGGCATTTTCGGCCAGCGATGAAGTAGAGAATACAACCGACTCATCGGTTGATGACTTGGCAGACGCATCCAAAATATCGTCACACGAGGCGAGCGTGCCCGTCAGAGCAAACAGCGATGCATAAATATATTTTTTCATATTGATATCCATTTAGAAATTAGAAATTAAGATTCAATCCGAAAACAACCGAACGGCTCTTCGGATATGCCGAGTAGTCCACACCCGGAGTCAGGTTGGTTTCTCTGCGTGTAGAGACTTCGGGATCAAACCCTGAATAGCTGGTCAGGCAGAACAGGTTATATCCGGTCACATAGAAACGCAGGTTCTGTATCTTCACTTTAGAGAGCAATGACTTCGGCAGTGTATATCCCAGTGTCAGCGTGTTCAGACGCAAGAACGATCCGTCTTCCACCGCCCAGTCGGAGAACACATTTGCTTTCATGTAAGGTGACCACATGGAAGTATTCGCATTCATTTCCGCCAGCTTCTGAGGGTCATTGCAAAGCGTGCCATCCTCGTTCAGGTTGGTCCATCTCTTTCCTTCCGACATGATATCAATCATATTGCGATATTTGCTTCCGCCGGTAGAGGTATACTCAACCTTGTTGGCATTATACACATCGTTGCCTGCACTCCAGTTGAAACTGGCCGACAGGTCAAAGCCGTAAAGACGCATGTTCATTCCGAAACCTCCGGTGTGCAGCGGGTTGGCATTACCTATAATCTCACGATCTTCCATATTCACGGCACCGTCACCGGTAAGGTCCTTCAGTTTCATTGATCCCGGACGAAGGTCGCCGATCACGCTTGAGCAGTCTGCAATACCCTCT
Source organism: uncultured Bacteroides sp. (assembly GCA_964444735.1). Classification (GTDB taxonomy): domain Bacteria; phylum Bacteroidota; class Bacteroidia; order Bacteroidales; family Bacteroidaceae; genus Phocaeicola_A. Next base: position 12,371 of record CAYUIJ010000043.1, read on the forward strand.
TTCAGAATCCACTTGTGAGTAACCTCATCATATCCGCTGAAGTCAGAAACCTCATAGCGTCCGTCATTGCGGAATCCTATCATCTCGCCTACCTGGCCGCCTACTGCGACCCAATAGTCATCACCGATAGCCGTTGAGCCCCATCCGGAATCCTGCCCGAAGTCATTCATCATACCCAATGACTTGATTTTGTTCTTGTTGAATCCGATGTTGGCATTGAAGCTCAGTCCGAAATTTTGCCTGTCTACCGCAATCCAGTTGACGGAAGCCTCAAAACCGGTATTCTGCGTCTTGCCCATGTTTCTGTACTGGCTGTCGTATCCCGTACCGGCAGTAGGGAACTGAATCAGCAGGTCTTTGGTAGTGTTCCAGTAATATTCAAACGTACCGTTCAGCCGCCCTCCAAACAAGGTATAGTCCAAACCGATGTTGCGTGTAATGGTAGTCTCCCATTTCAAGTCAGGGTTGGCCATGGTCTTTGATGGCGCCCAGTAAATGCCTGTCGTGTTCAGCCATCCTGTAGCCTGCGAGTTCCATGTCTGTACCAGCATGCCGGTAGGAATGTTGTTGTTTCCGGCAGTACCGTAACTCAGCCTCAGTTTCAGGTCATCCAGCCATGACTTTGTCCCTTCCATAAACGGCTCGGCCGATACACGCCATGCCAATGCGGCAGACGGGAAATATCCCCAGCGGTTTCCTTCGGCAAATTTTGAGGATCCGTCGGCCCGGAACGTGGCAGAGAGCAGATACTTGCCCTGGTAATCATAATTCAAACGTCCGAAGAAAGAAAACAGAATGTCATCGGGATTGTAGAAATCATTGATTTCATAGGCTTTTCCCTGAGTTGTCAGCTTAAAGCACTGGTCGGCGTCAAATGTCACGGGGAATCCGTGCAATGTATTGGTCATCAGCTTTTCCCTCTTGATGATATACTCCTCACCCGCCATCACATTCAGATGATGATCAGAATCCTTGCCCAGCAGTTTTTCAAAATCATAACTTACCGTATTGGTGTTTCTGAACGTGTTGCGGTCAGTGCCTTTCATGATTACGGCCGGTTTTTCCTTGTTCTCCTCGGCCGGCGTATTCTTTACATAATAGGTAGTCAGTCCGTAGAAACGGTTATCCTGGTTACGATAGGTATCGTATCCGAATTCATTCTTAAGCCTGAAGCCGTCAAAGATTTCCCATGTGAAGCTTCCCGCCATGTTCAGCGTTTCGCGACTCTGACGACGGTCATTATCACGGATTGACTCCAACGGATTGTAGAGGTTGAAGCTCGGATCTGTCTCTCCCGATTCAATGGTCGCATCCGACAGCCCGGCAACCGGGAACGGCGTATAGATTATGGCGTGCTTCAGTCGCGCGTCTGATGAGGAAGTGGCGCTCTGCTCGTTCATACCGCCGCCGTTTACTTTCGTTTTGGCATAACGTACCGAGAAGTCCAGCGTGACGTTTTTCACCGGTTTGGCATTCAGCTTCAGGCTCAGGTTGTCACGCTTAAAGTCAGACATCTGCATGATGGCCTTGTCATCCAAATGCGCGTAGCTGAAAGAAAACTTCATCTTGTCTGATCCGCCGGTCAGGCTCAGGTTATGATTGAACGTATGCCCCGTACGTCCGAAAACGATATCCTGCCAGTCATTGGTAGCCACATTGTCATACAAACCGATATCCTGCCAGTTCCCGAAGAATTTGGAATATGACTCAGGATTGATCTCATCGGGATTTGCAGAGTTATCAAGCAGGCCGAGCTCATACTGCCAGCGTGCGTAATCACCCGCACCCAGTACATTCAGTTTTTCAGCCAGTTCCTTGTAGCTGATATAAGCGTTGTAGTTTACGCTTATCTTTCCTTCCTTGCCGCTCTTTGTAGTCACAATGATTACACCGTTAGCTCCACGCGAGCCATAGATGGCGGTTGAGGAAGCGTCTTTCAGCACCGTGATATCTTCGATATCCGTTGCCGGAACATCAGTAATAGATTCTACAGGGAATCCGTCAACAATATACAGCGGCTCATTGCTTTGTGTGATAGACCCCCCCCCACGCACTCTGATCTTCATCTCGGCATCGGGTGAGCCTTCGGTAGTGGTAATCTGCACACCCGCCAGTTTGCCGGTCAAAGCCTCCGTAACGCTTGCCACAGGCACGGCAACCAGCGCGTCAGAACCTACCGTAGCCACAGACCCGGTAATGTCTTTCTTCTTTACCGACCCATAACCAATCACTACCACTTCTTCAAGGCTCTGCGTATCTTCTCTCAATGTTACGTTCAACATTGATTGAGCACCCACTTTTATTTCCTGTGAGATAAATCCCACATACGAAAATACAAGCGTCACATTCCCGCCGATATTATCCAGCTTGAAATTTCCGTCAAAGTCGGTAACACCCCCTTGCGGGGCACCTTTCACTTTCACACTTACTCCAATCAGAGGCTCACCGGCAGCATCGGTCACCCGGCCGGTCACAGTCTTTCCTTGTGCTAAGGCTAACAGGCAACACAACCCCAGAATCAGAGTTGTCCCCGTTCTTTTTGCAAAATTTACTCTATTCATAAAGTTCTCCTGATATTATTTAGTAGTTAAATAAATATTCGCATCTCATCCCTCAACAGGCATTTTCGCTTTCACCTGCGACACCAAAGTTTCCGATAAGTACTTTCAACCGATCCAACCCGCGCGGAGCCGTATTTCCGCGTTGCTCCCATATTTTCTTTATCATCTGTCCGTCTTGACAAAGAAAGAATTTTTTCTTCAATCATGCAATTTTTTTGCCTGTTTTTTCACTATTACAATATCCCTGCCGATCAGTCCGTAACTTGTAAGTACTTATCAGCATAAAATCAGATCCAATAGCCTGATCACACAAAAGTTACCGCTTCTAAACATTAAAGACAATAACAGTCACTTTTTTTCCTATGCCGGCAGAATGTTACCGCCTGCCATACATCTCCTCGTAATACTTCATGTAGTTGCCCGAAGTCACGTTGTCCATCCATGCCTGATTGTCCAGATACCAGCGTACGGTCTTCACGATACCCTCCTCAAACCGGAGGCCCGGCTTCCAGCCCAGTTCACGCTGAAGTTTCGTTGAGTCAATGGCATAACGCATGTCGTGTCCCGGGCGGTCGGTCACGTAGGTTATCAGGTTCATGTCCTCACCTTCACGGCGGCCCAGCAGACGGTCCACCGTATTGATCACCACCTTGATGATGTCAATGTTCTTCCACTCGTTGAATCCGCCTATGTTATATGTCCCGGCAACCGTACCCTTGTGGAATATCAGGTCGATGGCACGCGCGTGGTCCTCCACATACAGCCAGTCGCGCACGTTCTCGCCTTTGCCGTATACCGGCAGCGGATTACGGTGACGGATGTTGTTGATGAAAAGCGGAATCAGTTTCTCCGGGAACTGGTACGGCCCGTAATTGTTCGAGCAGTTCGTCACGATGGCAGGCATGCCGTAAGTGTCATGGAAAGCACGCACAAAATGGTCGCTGCCCGCCTTGCTTGCACTGTACGGGCTGTGCGGATTGTATTTCGTATCCTCATAGAAAAAATCCTTGCCGTAGGCCAGGCGATGCTCCGAAGAAGAAGCCGTGTCGGCAGGCGGAGACTTGATGCCCTCAGGATGTGTCAGCTCCAACGCACCGTATACCTCATCGGTCGAGATGTGGTAGAACAGGCACGGCACAAATTCCACATCCGCACCCGCCGGAACTCCGTTTATCAGATGCCCCCGCATATGCCGGATGGCATACCGTACCGGCTGTGTCTCCCAATACTCCCTTGCAGCCTGAAGCAGACTCAGCGTACCCATCACATTCGTACGAGCGAAAGTGAACGGGTCTTTAATCGAACGGTCCACATGGCTTTCTGCCGCCAGATGGATAATGCCGTCCACGTTATACTCTTTCATCATTGCCTGAATCGAGTCAAAGTCACAGATATCCAGACGGGCAAACAGATAGTTCGGCTTATCCTCAATATCTTTCAGGTTGGCCAGATTGCCCGCATACGTCAGCTTGTCCACATTGATGATGCGGTATTCCGGATATTTGTTTACAAAAAGGCGTACCACATGGCTCCCTATGAAGCCGGCGCCTCCGGTGATGATAATATTGCGTTTGAATTCCATAATCAGCCGTTTTTAAGATTCCTCATGCATACTTTCAGCGAATCCGTCCAGTAAGGGATGCCAATACCGAAAGTCTCCTTGATTTTCGTCTTGTCAAGCACTGAATAAGCCGGGCGCTTCACCGGACTCGGAAACTCGCTGCTGTGGCACGGACGGATGTCACACTCCGTATGCCCGGCAAGATCCGCTATCGCTTTCGCGAAGTCGTACCACGAGCAAACGCCCTCATTGCTGAAATGATAGATACCGCTCTTTCCATATACCTCCGCGTTCTTCTCCTCCGCATAATCTGCCAGAACCGTGCGGATAGCCGCTGCAAGGTCGCAGGCATACGTCGGAGTGCCAGTCTGGTCGAATACCACGTTCAGCCGCGGCTTCATCGCTGTCAGGTTCAGTATCGTCTTCACGAAGTTCTTTCCGAACTCCGAATAAAGCCACGCCGTGCGCAGTATCACATATTTGCAGCCCGTCTCCTGAATATGGCGTTCGCCCTCCAGCTTCGTCTTGCCGTAGACACCAGCGGGAGTACCCTCCTGGTCCTCGCGGCACGGCACGTTATGCAGATCGCCTCCGAACACATAATCCGTTGATACGTGTACCAGCAGACCGCCCGTCTCCTTCATCACCTGCGCCAGGTTTTCCGGAGCCAGCGCGTTCAGGGTACGGCAGAAAGCCGCGTCCGTCTCCGCCTTGTCAACGTCTGTATATGCCGCACAATTCACTATGCAGTCTATCTTCTGCGTACGGACTATGGAGCGTACGGCATCCACATCCGTAATGTCAAGGATTGTGGTATCCGTTCCTTCCGGGGCCGCCACATCCGTAAAAAGATAACGGTCGCCGCTCTCACGGCTGACGACACGCATCTCGTTGCCAAGCTGTCCGTTGGCGCCTGTTACCAGTATATTCATGTCCTTTCATCTTTTAGACCCGGAATTGACAAGGTCCCGTTCCCTTGCCTTCCGTACTCAAATGGCGTTTCAAAATCCTCCAGCAGTGCATGTTTACTGTCTTTCTCACTCAGGATGGCATGCCCTGCAGGAATCCTCCAGTCAATACCCAGGCTCTCATCAAGGATACTGATGCCCTCTTCAGCCTCCGGATGGTAGAAGTTGTCACATTTGTACTGGAACAGTGCCACCTCGCTCAGCACCGCAAATCCGTGCGCGAAGCCGCACGGAATGAAGAGCTGCCGGTGATTGTCCTCCGTCAGCTCAACGGCTACATGCATTCCGTAGGCAGGACTCCCCTGACGGATGTCCACTGCCACATCCAGCACGGCACCCCTCACACACCGCACCAGCTTGCTCTGCGCAAACGGCGGACGCTGGAAATGCAGACCGCGTATCACGCCATAGCTCGACATGCTCTCGTTGTCTTGCACAAAGATCACAGGACACACCTTCTCATCAAATTCACGCTGCGAGAAAGACTCAAAGAAATACCCTCTTGCATCCCTGAACAGACGCGGCTCAATGATTACCACGCCCTCTATATCTGTCTTTATCACTTCCATGCCTAATACAGATTTGCGTTTTCCGTACGTTTCACCTCATCAATGATTTTCAGCAGATACCGGCCGTACTGGTTTTTCAGCATCGGCCGCGCCAGCTCACGGAGCTTCTTCGCGTCAATCCAGCCCTGACGGTAGGCGATGCCCTCCAGACAGGCTATCTTCAGGCCCTGACGCTTCTCTATCACCTCAATGAAAGTCGATGCCTCGCTCAAAGAGTCATGCGTCCCTGTATCCAGCCATGCAAAGCCGCGTCCCAGAGTCTGCACCTTCAGCTCCTTGTCATTCAAAAAACGTTGGTTTACCGTAGTGATTTCAAGCTCACCACGATCCGAAGGCTTGATGCTCTTGGCTATCCTCACCACCTTGTTCGGATAGAAATACAGGCCCGCCACCGCATAGTCGCTCTTCGGGTGAGCGGGTTTCTCTTCTATGCTCAGGCAGTTCCCGTCCCTGTCAAACTCAGCCACGCCGTAACGCTCAGGGTCGTTCACCCGGTAGCCGAATACCGTTGCCTTGTGTTCTTCTTCGACCGTGCGTACAGCCTCTTTCAGCAGACCCGTAAAACCCGCCCCGTGGAAGATGTTGTCTCCCAGCACCAAACAGACCGTATCGTTACCGATAAACTTCTCGCCTATGATAAACGCCTGTGCCAGTCCGTCAGGCGAAGGCTGCCCGGCATATTCAAAGCGCACGCCATAATCACTGCCGTCACCCAGCAGACGCTTGAAGCCCGGAAGATCATACGGGGTAGATATAATCAGAATCTCACGGATGCCCGCAAGCATCAGTACCGAAATGGGATAATAAATCATCGGCTTGTCAAATACCGGGAGCAGCTGTTTGCTCACTCCTTTGGTGATGGGGTACAGACGCGTACCGCTACCTCCCGCTAATACTATTCCTTTCATGCGTATCAATTATTGAAAAATCATTTGCATACATAAACCAAAGCCCAAATTACAGCCCTTGTATTTCCTCCTCCGTCAGGCCGGTTGCCTTGGCTATATCCTCTACAGCAATACC
>CAYUIJ010000044.1:0-18824 GCA_964444735.1 uncultured Bacteroides sp.
TGGAAATGTTTGAAGGCAGAAAAGTCAGTGACCGTATTGTCAGCATTGACCGCCGTTATGTACGCCCTGTCGTAAGGGGTAAGGAGACGAAGGCTGTCAAGTCCGGTGCGAAGGCAAACAACATACAGATAGACGGCATATCGTTTATCGGACACCTCTCGTTCAAGGCTTTCAATGAGGGTATACGCCTGAAAGGCTGTATACGTATGCGGCAGGAGCTCATGAATGCGAGAGTGAAATGTGTTGCCGCCGATTCCACATACGCCGACAATGCCGACAGGAAGTTCTGTACGAAGTACGGTATATCCACATCCTTTGTGCGCAAGGGAAGGGCGGCAAAGGACGAGCGGTTGAGAAAGGTTCTTAGAAATGGGTTGTCAAGGGAGAGGGCAACCCGGCTTGAAGGCAGTTCCGGAACTCAGAAACAGCATTACCCGCTCTCAAGAATAAACAAGGGACAGGAAAACCGAAATCCTGTGGATTTTCTTCGGGATACATACGGCAAATGCCGTATTGATGATAGACAAAATCAGGAACAGAACGGTGAAAGCGGCATGATATGATTTTACTGAAAGGAACGGAAGAGGTCATCAGATTCCTTCCGGAACTTCATGCCTTGTCAGATAAGAATATATGAGAAAATACAGAGAAATACAATAAAAATGGCATATGAAGTGATTATGCGATATCATCTTCATATGTCATCTTATTTTTGAGGAATATTACAGAATATCCCTAAGAAAACGATGTGTGTGTTTTTTTTAAAGCATTCGTCTTTTTTATAGGTTTTCGCATTCGTTTACCCACATGGATGAGCTTGCATCACTCGGCATGCGCCAATCGCCTCTCGGTGAGAGAACGACAGAACCCACTTTAGGACCATCGGGCATACAGGATCGTTTGAACTGTTGGGCAAAAAAACGGTGACAGAATGTTTTCAGCCATTTCTTTATGGTCTCATTGTCATAAGTTCCCTTGAATGCTATTTGTGCCAGGTAATAGATTTTGGCCGGACGGAATCCGAAGCGGAAAAACTGGTAGAGGAAAAAGTCTTGCAACTCATAAGGGCCTACCAAATCCTCGGTCTTCTGCTTGATGTTTCCGTGTTTGCCGGCAGGGATAAGTTCCGGACTGATAGGAGTGTCTACTATATCCAGTAAAGTAGTGCGAGAGTCACTGTCCGCATCATTGTGGGCAACCCATGTTACCAGATGCTTGACCAGTGTTTTAGGAATACTGGCATTTACAGCATACATTGACATGTGGTCACCATTGTAGGTGGTCCATCCCAAGGCAAGTTCCGAAAGGTCACCGGTTCCCACTACCATACCGTTCATCTGGTTGGCTACATCCATTAATATCTGGGTACGTTCGCGTGCCTGTCCGTTTTCGTATATCACATTGTGTTGGCTGATGTCATGTCCGATGTCTGAAAAATGCCGGATGCATGCATCTTTAATGCTGATTTCACGGATGGTTATTCCCAATGACTGCATCAGACGGATAGCATTGTTATAAGTGCGGCCGGTAGTGCCGAAGCCGGGCATGGTGATACCGATAATGCCTTTCCGGTCAAGCTTGAGCTTGTCGAAAGTACGGGTGACAACAAGCAGAGCCAAAGTTGAGTCTATCCCTCCGGATATGCCGATAATAGCCGTTTTACAATGAGTATGTACGAGGCGTTTGGCAAGTCCTGATACTTGTATGGAGAAAATTTCCTCACATCGCTGATCAAGTTCCTTTCTATCGGGTACGAACGGATGAGACTCTACATACCGTGTCAGTTCCATTATTGTTTCATGACTAGTATCATTTACACATATACTTTTATATACCGTTGTGCGGTTAAAATTGCGGCAAGTCGAAAAAGTAGTATTTACGCGGCGTTCGTTGCGTATGCGTTCCACATCGATTTCACTGATTACAAGCTGGGGATCCAGTGAGAAACGTTCAGATCCGGCAAGCGGTGTTCCGTTTTCATAAATAAGTCCGTTGCCGGCAAATACCAGATCTGTAGTCGATTCACCGAATCCACAGGATGAGAATACGTATCCTGCCAGACAGCGTGCCGACTGCTGGCTGATGAGTGAGCGTATGTAGTTATGTTTCCCGATACCCTCGTTATCGGCCGACATGTTGAAGATGATGTCTGCTCCTTCGAGGGCCAATTGTGAACTAGGAGGAATAGGAGCCCACATATCTTCGCATATTTCAATGCCGAAACGGTAATGACAAGTTTCAAATATAAGATAAGGGCTTACCGGAACATTCTCTTGTTCGCCGAAACTTATTGTGGTCTGGTAATGTTTGCCCGATGCGAACCACCGCATTTCGTAAAATTCCTTGTAGTTAGGGATATATATTTTAGGAACAATACCCAATATCCGTCCGTTTTGTATTACTACAGCACAATTCAGCAATGCTCCGTTTATTTCCATAGGTATACCGACGATAGAAACAAGCTGGCTCTGTTTGCTTGCATCTGTCACTTTCAACAGAGCTGCAAGTGCTTCATCAAGCAGCAGTTGCTGTGAAAACAGATCTCCGCAAGTATATGCCGTGATTGAAAGTTCGGGGAAAATAACGACTTCGACATTTTTACTGTCAGCTTCTTTCATCTGCTGTATGATTTGCAAGACATTATATTGACAATCAGCTATCTTTACACTTGGTATGGCAGCTGCAACCTTTACATATCCGTAGTTCATACTATTATGATTTATTTGTATGCAAATATAGTGAAAGCCGATCGCAGAGGCAAATGATGTAGTTTTCAAATATGGTTATGCTGGCAACATTCTATATATAACCCGTTGGCGGTGATAAATCAGCTTCGATTTTCATTAGTCAGGCAGGAAGCAGGCCGTTTTAATGCGCTTGCGTGCTGAAGCAGAGGCCGCGTCTACAGGATGCAGCTTTCCGGATTTTCCGGCAATGCACGCATATAATGAATATCGTGAATGCTTGCAGGCGATATTCCGAGAGCCATGGATACGACTTGATCTGTACCGCATGCATTCTAAATCCATAACGGCACCTTTTTCGGAAAAAACAGAACCCGGAATCCGGGTCGGTCAGGGGCATTGTCTGCGTAAGACAAGTTCCGGCACTCTGCCGCAACGGACAGACAGGCCGTTCCCGCTTCCGGCTCACACGGCCTCTGCCACATGGTTTGGAGAATTTACCTCAAGGCCAGAAAGACGGAAGACGGGTTCCGGCGCGGCATGCTACCCTGCACCGGCTAAGGCTTATACTACAGACGGCTTTCATACAAATCATGCCTGATGGATTTTGCAATGAATTCAAAACAGTTTTAATAAAATCCCTCTGACATATTTACAAATTTTTGAAGAGGAGGAAAGTCTAAAAAATCTATTCTTTTTTAAAGAAATGGCGTGAATAAATTTGCAAACCAGCCTACAAAATGCTTCCATGAAGTACGCTGTTTCCATACTTTTTTTGTTAAAGGTGTAGATGATAACTTATCATCTTCAAACATTTGAATTAACTCATCAGTTATTTCCTCATTAAACATGAAAGCATTTACTTCATAGTCATATCTTAAGCTGCGACTATTTAAATTGGCTGAACCTAATGTACAAAAAGAACCATCTACCATCATTATTTTTGAATGGTGAAATCCTCCATTATACAAATAAACTTTAGCACCACGTTTTGCCAGTTTATATGCGAAATACAAAGATGCATCAGGAGTAAAAGGAATATCTGATTTTGATGATATCATTATTTCTACTTCTACACCACGATCTATGGCCTTTTTTAGAGCTTTTTTAATAGAATGGGTAGGGACAAAATATGGATTTATCAGTTGAATTTTATGTTTTGCGGCATTGATAGAAGAAACATATGCATGACGTATTAATTCTGGAGTCTTTCCCGGATATCTGTCAACAATAGCCATTTCAACACTATCACGTACGGAATCCGGTTTAGGGAAGTAAACCGATTCCTGCATCAAATTCTCTTTTGTGACAACATTCCACATATCTAAAAAAATCTTCTGCAACTCCAATACAGCAGGACCTTCTACGCGCATATGCATATCACGCCACTTCCCGACAACTTCGGTTCCATTAATATAATAGTCGGCTACATTCATTCCGCCCATATAAGCAACTTTTCCATCTACAACCACAATTTTTCTATGATCTCTTTTCAGCACATGGTTAATATATGGGAAACGTATTGGATCAAATCTATAGATATCAATTCCTTGTCTACGAAGCTTTCTTATATGAATTTTTTTTAAAGGCTGGTTATTTGACATATTTCCAAAATCGTCAAACAATGCTCTGATTTTTACTCCTTCCGCAGCTTTTTCAGCTAATATTTTAAATAGTTCATTCGCTATTGAATCATTCCGGAAATTAAAATATTCTAAGTGTATATGATGCTTTGCATCCTGAATTTCAGCAAACATATCATCAAATTTCTCACAACCGCTCTTTAACAATTTAACTTGGTTCCCTTCTGTAATACTTACATCAGCCTCTGCAAGTATTTGTTTGACAACAGAATCGCTGTGAATTACTTCCTGCGCATAAGAAGCAGTCACACCTAATAAAAAGTATAATAATAAACAAATTATAAAAGAATACCTTTTCACTTTGTGATTGTCAATTTTTAATATATATAAAACAAATGCTTCATATGTCTGGACTATAGAGTCCTTTGATAAAAAACATAAAAAATCTTTTTAGGCAGGTTCTATAAATTCGCTTTGACAAATTTGATGATTATTGAAAGAACAAACAATAAAGAGGATAATGATATGTCGGCTCTTTTAATTTGAGTCATAGAATAATCAAAAAAACGACAAAATATCAAATCCTTAAAGCAATGCTATCCAAGCAGCAGAAATTTATAGTACCCACTTTATTATATTCTTGTCACTGATTGAACATTCTTAATCTGCCGCAATGTATTACAAAGTTTATTTATATCATCTGTATCATAAACATACACTTCCAATTGTCCTTCAAATATTCCTTTGTTAGATTCAATACTCAACTTGTGTATATTCATATTTAAATGCTTTGATATAACTTGTGTTATTTCATTTAACATTCCCATGTTGTCAATACCCTTTATAGAAATACTGGCAGTAAACGAGATTGCCCTATGTGTATTCCATTCAACTGCGAGCAAGCGATTTCCCTGACCGCTTTTCAATTTTGTAGCTATCGGGCATTGGCGTTTGTGAATAACAATATGGTCATTTTCATCAATATAACCAAGCACATCATCACCTGGAATAGGCATACAACATTTTGCAAGAATAAATATCCTATTAATATTTGTTTCTGTCAATATTACAGGTTTTTTTCTGTCAAGATCTTTTACGGAAATTGTATCTGCTGTTTCTACATTTTCGTGCAAAGAGATTTCTTTTGTTTTCTTTCTGAAAGGGAATATATATTTTTTCCAATCTATATTTCCTGTTTTTTCTTTCAATTTATTTTTATCTTCTTCACCTAATATCAATGTTTTTTGACCTAATGCAACCAAAAACTTTTCGTAAGACATTTGATGAAACGCAAGCAATTTGTCAACATTCACACTATTCATCTCAATATCTTCCTGTTTAAAAAATTCTCTTAACATATCCTCTCCTTGTTTCTGGGTCAAGTGCTGTTCACGCTTTAATATAGACAATATTTTAGCTTTTGCTTTTGCTGTTGTCACAAAATTCACCCACGAAGGCTGTATGCGTTGTGCCTTTGATGTCAAGATCTCTACTTGGTCTCCACTTTGCAAACGATGACTCAAAGGTACCAATTTATGATTTACCTTTGCACCGATACAATGACTTCCTAAAAATGTATGAATGGAAAAAGCAAAATCAAGTGCTGTACAATTTTGAGGCATTGTCTTAATTTCACCTTTTGGCGTAAAAATAAATATCTCTGATGCAAAAAGATTCAATTTAATTGTATCTAATAAATCCATCGCATCCGGTTGCGGATCATCCAAAATCTCCTTAATTGTATGAAGCCATTTTTCCAACTCGCCTTCATCCTCACTGCCGCCACCTTCTTTATATTTCCAATGAGCAGCGAATCCTTGCTCTGCAATGTCATCCATTCTTTGACTACGAATCTGCACTTCAATCCATTGTCCTCGATTGCTCATTAAAGTCATATGCAAAGCTTGATATCCATTTGCTTTAGGATGATTCACCCAATCACGTAATCTATCAGGATGAGGTTTGTATATTTTGGAAATTGCCACATATATATTAAAGCATTCATTCAATTCTTCTTGTATTATTTTAGGTTTAAAAATAATTCTTACAGCCAGGATATCATAAATTTCCTCAAACGTGATATGTTTGGTCTGCATTTTATTCCATATAGAATATGGAGATTTTATGCGTGCCTTGATTTCATATTCAAGCCCCATTTTATCTAATTCTGCACGAATAGGCGCAGTGAACTCTTCAAAAACTTCATCACGTGAAGCTTGAGTTACTGCCAATTTATTTTCGATTTGCTGATATTGCTCTGGATGTTCGTACTTGAAACTAAGATCTTCCAATTCTGTTTTAATCGTATTTAATCCTAAGCGATTGGCTAATGGAGCATATATATAAAGCGTTTCACCCGCAATTTTATATTGCTTGTTAGGCAACATTGATCCCAATGTACGCATGTTATGTAACCTGTCAGCGATTTTTATGAGAATAACCCGAATATCATCTGACATGGTCAACAATAATTTTTTGAAGTTTTCAGCCTGAACAGAAGCACGATCACCAAAAATTCCACCCGAAATCTTAGTTAATCCATCTACAATTTGTGCAATTTTAGGGCCAAAAAGGTTTGATATATCTTCAACCGTATAGTCGGTATCTTCAACAATATCGTGTAAAATAGCCGAACATATGGAAACAGAACCAAGCCCGATTTCTGAACAAGCTATTTTAGCTACGGCTATGGGATGCATGATATAAGGCTCTCCTGACTTTCTTCTTACACCTTTATGAGCTTGTTTTGCAAAATTAAAAGCTTTTGTAATAATTTCTACCTTTTTACGATGCTTGGTTGCAAGATATGCATCTAGAAGTTCCTGAAACGCATTATTAATCAATAATTCATCTTGCTGTTCTCTCATCTGTGAATTATCTGTCATGATCTTTCCTCCATCTTTTATTAACGGACACGAATTGACTTTCCAGCAGTAATTTTATTACCTTTTATTCCATTTAATCTTCTTAAACGACTAACCGTTGTCTTATATTTCACAGCTATTCTTGAAAGAGTGTCTCCCTTACGTATTTTATAATATTGGGCTTTTCCTGGCAAAACTGAAACAGTATTCTGAACAGCAACAGATTTACGTTTTTTAAATAGCTCTGCAGCTCTATATGTATATATGGAATCCTTAGCATCAATGAAAGCATTCAAAGCTTGTTGAGGAAGACATAATACGCAATCCATACTGTACCCCGGAATAACATCTGTTTTATATTGAGGATTTAACGCATGCAATGACTCTAAATCAATATTACATAAATCTGCAATTTGCTGGAAATGCAGATCCTTGGATATATGCAGTGTATCTGTTTTTACAGGCAAATGTGTTTCCATCGGGCATATATTATGATCACAGTAATAATTCATAATATAATTAGCTGCAATAAACGCAGGAACATATCCTTGTGTTTCCTTAGGAAGATAATTATATATACTCCAATAATCGGTTGCACCGTTTGCCCGATGGATGGCCTTATTTACCTTTTCTGGCCCACAATTATATGCGGCAATAACCAAATTCCAATCTTTATATATATTATGTAAATCACTGAGATAACGAGCGGCTGCATAAGTTGATTTTATAGGGTCTCTCCGTTCATCAATCAAACTATTTGCTTCAAGGCCATATAGTTTTCCTGTTCCCAACATAAATTGCCAAAGACCCGCAGCTCCAGCATGTGAAACAGCCTTAGGATTCAATGCCGACTCAATAATCGGAAGATATTTCAATTCATAAGGCAGATTATACAAATCTAAAGCCTGCTCAAATACAGGGATGTAAAAATTTGCTGCTCCCAACATATAAGACACCGAACCACGTAACCGCTCTGTATACATATCAATAAATTTACGCACTATTTCGTTATAAGGCATTTCCATAATGGAAGGTATACGAGACAAACGATCCATGTATATAGAATCAGGGAAAAAAGGATTTACAGCACTACTGTCACAGTCAAACTCCGATACCAGAAAATTCTTCGCATGCCAGTCTGACAACAAACTGTCAACTGGCAAAGTTATGTTTTCCGGAATATCTATTTCTTCATTTTTACCAGTCAGCTGAGAATGCACAACTAATGTTTTTTGAGCACAAAGACTGCATGAGACTGTCAACATGACCAATACAAATACTTTTTTCATGGAATTCAAAATCTTAAACTGCACTGTAGTCCAACTCCCGATTTCTTATTAATCTGAATGGACTGGTTTGGTGAATTGTTGTTAATAATTGCAGGTTCAACCTTGATACTAAGATCTCTGGTTATATCAAAATTAGAAAGTTCTGCATCGACATATGCATCTATGACAGATAATGCATATACAGCAATAAAACAAAATATGCTTAAGTCACGATATCTGCGATAGTAATCTTTTTTTCGCTTAAAAATATTCTGTAGTTGCGATACATTCCCCTCTATATTATAATTGGGAGGCAGAAAATCTTGAAAACTGTTTGTATTCGGATCATCATCCATAATGTCAAGATAAGCTTGTGAGTAATCTGAATACATCTGATTGTTCCATGTTAATGCATAAGCACATCCCACAAATCCGCCATAGATGATTGGCAATTTCCAATATTTCCGGTTATAAATCTGCCCGCCTCCCGGAATCAACAAAGCCATCCATGTAGCTTTCTTCGGATCGGGTATCCAACGTTTTTTCTCTACTGTATTAGATACGAGAGTCTTACTGATAGAGTCACTTCCGGCGTATAATGTCGCTGTATCGACAGGATCAATAAGTTCATTTAATTGCTTTTCCTGCAAGATAACACTATCAGAAACCAATGAATCTGTCTTCAAATCTTGGGCAGAAAGTTTAAGTTCTCTTATTCCCAACAATAGAAACAATATTATAATTCCAATGCGATATATATGCATCATGCGTTCAAAATAATGATCTATTATTTTTGCTGTTTCAGTTTATCAAATATCTCCATTATACGCTCCAGATCTTCTTCATTATTAAAAGGAATACTGATTTTACCTTTCCCGTCTTTATTACAAGACATTTGGACTTTTGTCTTAAAGAAACCAGAAAGATGAGTTTTCAACATTTTATATTCTTCAGGTAGCATTACTGCTTTTGAAACAATCTTCTTTTCACCGCATTTCACAGTTTCACCTTCACTCAATGCTTTTACCAGTTCTTCCACTTTTCGCACTGAATAATGATTTTTCACGATTTCTTCAAAAATCTTTATCTGCACTTTCGGTTCGTTTAATGTAAGCAATGCCCGCGCATGACCCATATCAATCTCTTTATTCTGCAATGCAACTTGAATAGGTGCCGGTAATTTCAACAAGCGCAAGTAATTGGAAATGGTTGTGCGTTTTTTACCAACACGCTGGCTCAAACGTTCTTGTGTGAGTTCATATTGTTCCAGCAAATGCTGATATGCCAATGCTATTTCCAGCGAATTCAAATCTTCACGCTGAATATTTTCAATAAGTGCCATTTCCATGACATTCTCGTCATCGGCCGTACGGATATATGCAGGAATTGAGGTCAATCCTGCTATCTGTGAGGCACGGAAACGGCGCTCACCTACAATAATCTGATAAGAATCATCATTTATTTTACGTAAAGTGATCGGTTGTATAATACCTATCTCTGCTATTGAATCAGCCAGTTCCTGCAAGGCTTCCTGATCAAACTCATGTCGTGGCTGATTAGGGTTTACAGTTATTTTAGACAATTTCACTTCATTAATAGAAGAAGAACCGCTTGTTCTGATTTCTTCTGTAGAAATCAAAGCATCCAAACCACGCCCTAATGCAAATTTTTTATGTACCGCCATCTTTATGCTTTCTCTTTACCGTTTCGTTTAATAATTTCCTGTGCTAAAGCCAAATAGTTTTTAGCACCTTTAGACTCTACATCATATAAAATGACCGGTATGCCATGACTCGGCGCTTCGCTTAAAGTAACATTACGCTGAATTACCGTCTTAAAAACCAATTCCTGAAAATGTTTTTTCACTTCGTCATAAACTTGATTGGCCGAACGCAAGCGAGAGTCATACATGGTCAGCAAGAAACCTTCAATATCTAATGCGGGATTCAGTTTAGACTTTATTATCTTTATTGTATTCAGCAGTTTACTTATTCCCTCCAATGCGAAATATTCACACTGCACAGGAATTATCACAGAATCAGCTGCTGTCAAAGCGTTAATTGTAATCAAACCCAATGATGGAGAGCAATCTATCAATACGTAGTCATACATTTCCTTTATTGGGGCAAGTATTGTTTTCATTACCTTTTCTCTGTTGTCCAGTTGTATCATTTCAATTTCTGCGCCAACCAAATCTATATGCGAAGGCACTATATCAAGTCCTTCAATATCGGTTGCATAGATAGCTTCACGTATATCTTTCTTGTCAACTAGACATTCATATATTGAGCAAACTACTTCCTTAAGGTCAACGCCCAGTCCTGAAGACGCATTGGCCTGAGGATCCGCATCAATAACCAATGTTGTTTTTTCCAATGTAGCCAATGATGCAGCCAAGTTGATCGTAGAAGTAGTTTTCCCTACTCCTCCTTTCTGATTTGCCAAAGCAATAATCTTTCCCATTTTAACTTTTCTGTATGAAGTTTATCCACTTCTTAAAGTTGCAAATATACTCAAATATATATTTTTTGCAACAAGGCTTTCACGCAGATTAAGAATTATTCCTAAAAGTATTATATCACAGCGGTTATTTTTGTACTTTTGCCAAGCGACAATTAATATATAAGGATGAATGACAGAAAACCTCTAATCCTGATTTCCAACGATGATGGAGTCACAGCCAAGGGTATCAATGAATTAATCAACATATTACGTCCCATAGGGGACATCATAGCAGTAGCCCCCAATGCACCACGCTCAGGGGCAGCCTGCTCATTGACCGTAACCACCCCGGTCTTTTATAAATTAAATCATGAAGAAGAAGGGTTAAAAATATTTTCATGTTCCGGAACGCCAGTTGAGTGCGTAAAGCTGGCACTGCACAGCATTGTGCCCCGATGTCCGGATCTGATTATTGGGGGAATCAACCACGGAGACAACTCGGCCGTAAACGTGCATTATTCTGGAACAATGGGTATTGTGCTTGAAGGATGTATGAAAGGAATATTGTCTGTCGGATATTCTTTATGTGACCATAATCCGGAAGCTGATTTCAATCCACTGAAAAAATACATCATTGAAATAACTTCGAAAGTACTTAAACATGGTTTGCCAGAAGGAATATGTCTGAATGTGAACTTTCCACTATCCGAAACGTTTAAAGGAGTAAGAATATGTCGTCAGGCACGTGGCGTATGGGTCAATGAATGGGCTTCTTGTTCACACCCGTACAAAGACAATTATTACTGGCTGACAGGTTCTTTCCAGAAATCAGAAATGAGAGAAGACAGCGATGTATGGGCATTATCAAACGGATATGTAGCCATTACACCGATAAAAATAGATGTTACGGCTTATGAACTCATAGAACCGATGAAAAAGTGGGACTTGTCTATATAAATAAAACGCCACATGAAATACTATCTGATTGTAGGAGAAGCATCCGGTGATTTACATGCGTCAAATCTGATGGCAGCATTGTGCAAAGAAGATAGTCAGGCGGAATTCCGCTTTTTTGGAGGAGATTTGATGAGCGGTATCGGAGGCAAATGTGTAAAACATTACAGGGAGATGGCTTACATGGGATTCATTCCCGTACTGCTTCATTTACACACCATCTTTACAAACATGCGATTGTGTAAGGAAGACATTGTGACATGGAATCCCGATGTGGTTATTCTGGTAGATTATCCTGGATTCAACCTTAAAATGGCACAATTCATAAAAACTCATACCCAAATTCCTGTTTTCTATTACATATCGCCTAAAATATGGGCATGGAAAACGTATCGGATAAAGAACATAAAGCGCAATGTCGCAGAATTGTTTTCTATTTTACCTTTCGAAGTCGATTTTTATCAAAAATACAACTATCCCATACATTATGTGGGAAATCCATGTGTTGACGCCATTGCCAACTTCAAAAGCAGATATGATGAAAGTCAAGACAAGTTTATCAGCTCCAACGGACTGGAACAAGGGAGACCTATCATCGCTCTTCTGGCAGGAAGCCGCAAACAGGAAATAAAGGACAATTTGCCCGATATGATTCGCGCGGCATCCCGATTTAAAGATTATCAGCTGGTTCTGGCCGGTGCTCCAAATATTGAACCATTCTTTTACAACCAATTCATACAAGACTCTAATGTAAAAATAGTATATCGGCAAACTTATTCTTTGCTATTATATGCACATGCCGCACTTGTCACCTCAGGTACAGCGACAATAGAAACAGCTTTGTTCCATGTTCCACAAGTAGTATGTTACCACACCCCTGTGGGTAAAATCATTTCTTTTTTACGCAGACATGTACTGAAAGTAAAGTATATCTCATTAGTAAACCTTATCGCCAACAAAGAAGTTGTGAAAGAATTGGTGGCTGACACAATGACTGTAGAGAATATGCAGTATGAATTATCTCTTTTATTGGAAGGTAAGGCCAGAGAAAACATGTTGGCCGAATATGACCGCATTATCAAAATACTCGGACAACCTGGTGCCTCTGCAAAAGCAGCCCGACAAATGGTTTCTATGTTAAAAACCATTCAAACAAAAACTGATTAACATGAATAGTGACAAAAACAAAGATTTAACGGTTTCTATACTGCAAACAGACATAACGTGGTGCAATCCGGAAAAGAACAGAGCTCACATAGAAGAACTGATTGATACATTGCCATATTCAGACCTTTTTGTACTACCCGAAATGTTTACTACCGGTTTCTGTATGACACCTCAACAAATCAATCATACCGAACAGGAGAAAACGATAAAATGGATGCGGCAGATATGTCGAAAATATCATTGTGCATTTGTCGGAAGTATAATTGTAAACGAAAACGAACGTTTTTATAACCGTTGTTTTTTCATGCACGAAGAAGAGACTGTAACTTATGACAAACGTCATTTGTTTTCATACGGAGGTGAAAGCAAAGTATACACTCCCGGCAATAAACGGATTATTGCAAAATTTAAAAGTGTCCGTTTCCTATTGCAAATATGCTATGATTTGCGTTTTCCTGTATTCTCACGCAATAAGGAGGACTATGATGCCATCATTTATGTAGCCAACTGGCCTGTTACACGCATAAATGTATGGAATACGCTGCTCTGTGCTCGTGCAATGGAAAACCAATGTTATGTAATAGGGGCAAACAGAACGGGAAATGACCTTTATACAACATATAATGGTTATAGTAAAATTATTGACCCTTACGGAAATATACTTGCGTCATGTACAGGCAATACAGAAACTTTCTGTATTGCCTCAATGCAGACAGCATCCTTAGGGGCCTTTCGAAATAAATTTCCAGCATTAAAAGATGCAGATAAATTTATCTGCGAATAAAGTTCTGCCTCATCAGTATAAAATTTCGATGAACTGCCATGATTTACTCCGGCCGGTTTCTTATGGATAACCACTAAGTGGAAATTGGCTTCTTGGATATGGGCAATATTAATCTTACTTCCTTTTATTATATACATATGTATCGGATATTATAAACCGCCTAAATTATCAAACCTTAAATCAAGTTATGCGTTCAAGTCCAAAAACGTTTACTATTGGGGCGTTAAGTAAATTATTAAAATCATAAAAAATGTCAAAAATTGATGCAAGTTTGTATATAATTGCCGAATATATAACAAGTCAAAAAAAGTATGAAAAAAAATGGACTGAGAACATATATCAGCCTGTTCAGTAGCGCAGGTGTTGGATGTTATGGCTTCAAAGAGGAGGGGTTCTACTGCGTAGCCACCGTTGAACTCTTGGAACGCAGATTGAAAATTCAGAAATTCAATCAGAAATGCGTTTATAACAGCGGATATATTTGTGGTGACATGACTGTGCAGGAAACAAAAGATATGGTTTTTGCGGAGTTGGATATGTGGAAAAGGGGATTTAACTTATCAGATTTGGATGTATTGATCGCAACGCCTCCTTGTCAGGGTATGTCTGTTGCTAATCACAAGAAGAAAGATGAGTTAAAACGCAATTCATTGGTTGTAGAGTCCATAAAAATGGCTCAGCAGATTAAACCAAAGTTTTTTATATTTGAGAATGTCAGAGCATTCCTAACGTCTGTGTGTACAGATGTAGACGGACAAGATAAATCAATCAGGGATGCGATTGAGGCAAACCTGTCAGGTTTATATAATATTCTGTATCAAGTCGTAAACTTCAAGGATTATGGCAATCCATCAAGCAGGACAAGAACATTAGCGATGGGTGTCCGTAAAGATTTGAAAGAGATAACGCCATACGATATTTTTCCTGATAAACAGCCGGAAAGAACACTAAGACAGGTGATTGGTCATTTGCCATCCTTGAAAACGATGGGCGAAATTTCAGAAAGTGATATATATCATAATTTCCGAAAGTACTCTCCCCATATGGAATCTTGGATTGCAGACATCAAGGAGGGACAATCCGCATTTGATAATACAGATATTAAAAAAATTCCTCACAGCATAAAGAATGGTATTGTCGTGTATAACGCCCGAAAGAATGGAAATAGATATACTCGTCAGTATTGGGATAAGGTGGCACCTTGTATTCACACGCGCAATGATATTATGGCAAGTCAAAATACTGTTCATCCCGTTGATAATAGAGTGTTCAGTATTAGAGAGATTATGCTTATGATGTCTGTTCCCAACTCTTTTAATTGGAGCGATATTCCTTTTGATGATCTGAACAAAATGTCATTGAAAGAGAAAGAAGCGTTTTTGAAGAAAGAAGAAATGAATATCCGTCAGAATTTAGGAGAGGCTGTACCTACTATCATATTCAAACAAGTTGCTGCAAAGATTCGCAAAATACTATGCAAGCCCTCCTTGTCCGGACAGGACATAAAGGATTTGATAGACGGAAAGAAGTTGGAGACACATTCTTGCTTGATCGATTATATCAGAAATAACAGCCATTATGGATTTGCTGAATTATCCAAAATTGCGGAGTTAGCAAATGCCCAAAGAGGAGATAATGCAGCATATTACACAAGGCAGGATATATGCTATACAATAGTCAAGAGCCTGCCTGACGCTAAAACCTATACGGAAATAAATATCTTGGAGCCGTCAATTGGAGTGGGCAATTTCTTGCCCACTCTGATATCAAAGTATGCAAGTGTGCAATCCGTGAATATTGATGTGGTCGATATTGACGCTGGCAGCATGGAAATCCTGAAAGAACTGGTCGCAAAGGTTGATGTACCTGCTAATATTCACATCCGTTATATAAACGCCGATTTCCTGCTACATGATTTTGATAGGAAGTATGATATTGTGATAGGAAACCCTCCATATAAGAAACTTACAAAAGAAAAACAACTGTTGGCAAGATATAAAAACGGCGCGGTCAACAAGGACACGAATAATATCTTCTCATTCTTCATCGAGAAAGCGATGAAAATCGGTGATGTGGTATCGCTGATTGTGCCAAAGAGCCTAATAAATGCTCCTGAATTCAGCGCGACACGTGCATTGATGAAAGAAAAAAGAATCTTCCGTATCGTTGATTTTGGAGAGAGGGGATTCAAAGGCGTAAAGATAGAAACCATATGTTTTATTCTTGACACACGTAAAAAACCACAAGACACAATTGTGGAATCTTACATCACGGATGGAGTGAAGCGTTTCCGGCAAGCATATTTGACGGATGAAAAGTTTCCGTATTGGATTATTTACCGTAATGAGTTTTTTGATGAAGTAGCGGATAAAATGGAATTCAATGTATTCAAGGCATACAGGGATAGGGTCATTACCAAGTCCATTACCAAGGATAACGGAAAAATCCGGGTGTTGAAATCCAGGAATATAGGCAACAACGAGATTGTCAATATTCCCGGTTATGATTGCTATATTGATAATGTCGAGGGATTGGATGTCGCGAAATATATGAATCAGGCGGATTGTGTCCTGCTGCCTAATTTAACATATAACCCTCGCGCTTGTTTTATGCCCAAAGGATGCATCGCTGACGGTTCTGTCGCAATACTCACGTTGGCAAAGGATGATATTGTAACAAACGAAGATTTAGCGTTCTACGCGACTGACAGTTTTACCAGATTCTATGCCATTGCCCGTAACTTAGGCACACGCTCGCTTAACATTGATAATAACTCTGTTTTCTTTTTTGGAAAACTTAAACAGCAAAAGATATGAGAAACTTAACAAAATCAAGATACGGAACAGCAGGAAGCATATAATCAATACTACGTTCAAAAAGCTATGAACCTGCTTCGTAGAATACAAGAAGGCAGTGAGGTACATGATCAATGGGGCAATGGAGAAGCGACACAAATTCATCACATTTTTCCAAAATCACAATTTCCCCAAATAGCCCATTATATAGAGAACTTGATTAAACTCACAGCAACACAGCATTTTACAAAGGCTCATCCAGACAACAAAACTCAAATTATAGATAGGGATTACCAACTTACTTGTTTATTGGCAAAGGCAGATACAATTGATAAGTCTCTCCAAGTGTTTGGGGAAAAATATTACCGTAAGGAATCTTTTGTTTATGTTATAAATACGGGGTTTTTAACAGATATCAGTACAAACTTGTCATTCTGTGACATTAAGTCAAAATTGATTCAAATTTATAATGCCGCTTAATTGTTTTTGCTGATAGTACCATACACCAAAGGATAAATCGATGCTTATATGGGATATACACAATGTGGATAGGGGAGCATTGGGAGAGTTGCTCTCTGGTAGAATGATTTGTGATAAGACCGTATAGGCCGGGGCAAAGTGGGTTCACCCGACACCTACATTTCCGAGACGCAAGCGCATAAGATTGGGCAGGCATTGCGGAAGATAGGGCATGAATTATCCGTCATCTCACTGTGATGCTTTGTTGACATTCGCTCCTGCGCATCAGTCAAATATAAGCAGAAATACGTGGGCGAGTTCTGCTTCCGCCTCAACACAGAGACAACGTGAAAGCGTTTAGAACACTTGTCAATCTTGCGGTATATTTTTCACATAGTATACAAGTCGTTTCTTTTTAACATTGTTATAATTAGTACTGTAAATTTAATACTTTTATCGCTATATCCTTATCTCTCAATAGATTATATTTATGCTTATTTCGGACTCACGTCAAATAAGGATTGAATGCGGCATTTGAAATATTATGCGTATCTTTGTGAGGTGAACTATAACTCTTGTCAAGAGATTCAGATTTTCGCAAAATACATTTCATCACAGAATCCCGGTTACAAGTCTTTCAGGATAAGGCTGTTCGCCCTGTCTACCACGCTTGTATCGAGCGATGCGAGATAGATGCGCGTGGTCTCTTCCGAATCGTGCCCCATGCCCTCACTGATGACTGAAAGGGGAATATTCTTACTCTTGGCGGCACTCGCCCAGCAATGGCGGGCAACGTGCATGGTCAGCGGTATGTTCAGTCCTACCAGATCGGCTACTTCCTTCAATGACACATTGATGCGGCAGATGGCATTCCGGTATTGTGTCCGTTCATCGGAACACGGATTGGTGATTATCGGCAGGAGGTAACGGGTGGCCGTATTCACCCCGTACTTGGCGATGATGTCTTCCATGCACTTCTCCCACTTGACGGTGAGCTGCTGCCCCGTCTTTTTTCTCCGGTACGTGATGGATCCATTCTTCAAGTCCGGCTTTTTCAGGTAAGCCATATCGATGAATGACATGCCACGGGTATAAAAGGAGAAGAGAAACATATCCCTTGCATAGTCCAGATGTGGCTTCAGGGTTAGGTCAAGTTCCTTGATATGCTTAATGGCTTTCAACGGGATGGCGCGTTTTATTGTTTTTCCGATACCCGTGTAAACGTGTTTGAAAGGGTGCTTTTGTTCCGTCAGTTCCTTTTCCACGGCACGGTTGTAAACGGCACGGAGTATGCGCATATAAAAGGAAATCGTGTTGGGGCAGATGTCCTTGCTTTTGAGCCAGGCTTCATAAAGCATCATGGTATCGCTGTCTATTTCACACAAGAGTATGTCTTGCCCATCGCGGAATTTCATAAAACTGGCCAATGCCGCTGTGTAGGTTTCCGATGTGCGGATTTTGCCAAGCTGTTTCAACTGCCCGATAATGCCTTGCATGAAATTGAACAGCGATTGTTTTCCCGCTTGTTTGTTGAACTTCCCAACGATGTTGTCAGCAGAATAGCCGCCTTGTCGGTCGCATTGTGCTACTATGGCATTCAAGCGTCTGGTGTCCCAGTCGATATGCTCCGCTACTTTACGAAGGTAGCGTTTCCTGTTCTCGCCTATTTCAGGCATGATTCTCACTGACGAGGTGTCCTTGTTCCATTCCGTATCAAACAGACGGTATTCCGTCTTGATTTGACGGACTATGCGCTCATGGATTACCTGATAGTATATGTTGCCCTCCCTGCCGCTTGCGGTGGAAGGACGGTATTTTACTTTG
>CAYUIJ010000045.1:0-18608 GCA_964444735.1 uncultured Bacteroides sp.
TATGTAGCGGCCAGTTTTTTCCAGCGTGGTATCATCATAACCTTGGGAACATCCGTGCGTTCAGAGTTTTCCTTGCGTAAAATGACAAAGAAACAATCGGCCATACTCAGAAGCATCCGCCTCCCATCCATAGCCGGACGAGACATCATACGGAAGAAGCAATTTGATCGTTCCATTGTTTGTGTTACTTTTAACACTCAAAACTTTTTCCATCTCACTAAATTTGCTATTTTCGCATTCATAACAGTTCTCTTTAAGAGTTGAAACTAAGTTTTTACCACTAATAAAGTACAGAGAATCTGTTATATCCCGCCTTTGTTTTTAAGGGAGGAAGACATTAGTTATTAACTATAAACAAAAGGATTTAGTGTGAAGAGCCGTGTGATTGGGAACTGTCCAAGCATGGTTCTGGGAGGAGGGTGAAAGTCCCTCGACTTGCTTGATCTCAAGGAATATGACACAGACCATCATCCATCCCGAAGTAGAAATCCTTCGGAAAAAGTTAGAGGACATCCGTGCAGAATCGGCACGGACGTATCTGAAAATGGAATACATGCAGTTTGAGGAAAAACCGCTGCTGTATTCCCTCTATGAAGCCAACATCGGCAAACTGGAATTCGAGGAATTCCAGATAAAGATACAGCTTCAACTGACTGCCTACGAAACCAAGCTGGTACAGGCGTATATTAACCGATCCGAGCGCATTGACTTCGATCATATTGATGAGCAGGTTCAGTATGCCAAAATGAAATATAAAGATGACATTGAACAAAAAGAAGCCGAAATCAAGGCAGCGCAGGATTATCTGAATGCTCCGGTTTTCAGTATAGAGGAAAGCAACGAATTACGGGAACTGTATCGCATGATCGTCAAGGCTCTGCACCCGGACCTGCATCCGGAACAGACTCAGAAAGAAAAGGATATTTTCCTGAAGGCTATTTCCGCCTATCGGATCGGAGATATCTATGTCATGCGGCAAATCGCCCTGTCTCTGACAGAAGAAGCCATTGAGGATATTCCAGAGATGGATCTGCCTCATCTGATTGAACAAGCCCACAAGACGCTTAACTCTTTTCAAGAAAGAATTAAGGAGATGAACAAGCGGTTTCCCTTCATTTATCGTGACCAACTGAAGGACGAGGAGTGGATCAAGGGACAGCTGGCAGAACTCACAGAGCGGATTGTAAACGCGAAAGCCCGACTAAAAAAAGCAAGGAATTATTTAAGCACACTGAAGTTATGGCAGCATCCGAACTCATTAAACTGAACCCCGAACTGATGGCCCTCCTTCACGAAAACGGAGGTGCCGATATCATGCCTTTCCGACAAGAGATTTTCGTACTCAATGTTTATGTGGCCGGAACGGGCTATTGCAAACAGATAGACAAGTTACTGGAGCACATAGATCCGGGTATCCAACTCACCATGCGGCGTCATCCGGACAACGAGGTCGATGAATACGCCATCGGCATATATTATAAGGAAAACCGTATCGGGTGGATACCGATGAAGGACAACTTAGTCATTGCCAGGCTGATGGATGCCGGAAAGCTCTTCACCTGCAAGGTGGTGGATGTCCAAGAAGACAAGAAGTGGCCTAAAATCAATGTGAATATCTATATGGTTGACTAATAAGTTATTTTACTATGGCACGAAAAAGAGATATACCCCAAAGTTTTCATTCTTGGCATCCTGTCATTTCCAATTACATGATGGATTATTTCTCGAAAAAGAACCGATTCATTTTAATGAGCCTTGGTTCAACTGGATCATCTGGGAATAGAAGCAGGCTGTGAAAGTAACGGGCCTTTCATGATCTAATGAAGTGAAGGCACCATTGGTATTGCGATGCATGGCGTGTTTTCTTTCGGTCCATACCTTGGCGGATACTGATCCGGCAAGAGCAGAAAGACGTTATTTTATGCCGACATGAATCCTGACACTATGATTTATCCGGACAAATGCAGGCTTCTCACTGTCCGGAACATTGGAGATATCCGTGCAGGATTTCTAGTGAAACAGCGGTCATTCCGGGCAGGTACTGTAGGAGAGGAGTATGCTGACAAACTCTATGAAGATGTGAAACCATTGTACAGGAGGGCTCTGTAAAAAGGCGCGTTCGTGGAGATCACTTTATCCATGTTCCCTGGTATGGGAGATGAGCATGAGAAGTTCCGGGGCACCGGTCCTCGGTGAGGGATGAGGAACAAAACAGAGTACCGCCGGAAAGGGAGAGATAGGCCAGGAAGTCTGAAAGATAAATATGACAGACTGACGGAATGCGGCAGTCACCTTGGTAATTCCCATTCCAAGACCGATCCTGATGTCACATTCGTGCGCATGAAAGTAGATGACGCGCCGTCCATTATTTCCTTTTTCCAATCCTTTCCGTTGCCGGGTGTGGCAGACTCTGGTTACGGTCCGGAAGAAAGCTGCCGTTCAAACTTCATGTTTTAGACGATCAAACCGCCATACTCTGCATGGAGTGTCTTTAGTCCGGTCAATGGCTTGAAAGGAAATGCCCGGGAAAAAGAAAAGTTTGAATCACTTTGATATATGAATAAAAAGGCATGAAATATCATGAAATATTATGATATTTGCAATATTGAAGCATAAAAAGGAACGATATGAAGACTGGTGATAAAGTACGCTTCCTTAGCGAAGTGGGAGGCGGCATAGTAAAAGGATTCCAAGGAAAAGATATTGTGTTGGTTGAAGATGCGGACGGTTTTGATATTCCGATGTTGATACGTGAGTGCGTAGTCATTGATACGGATGAATATGGCATTAAGCATAAGTCTCAGGCACAACCCGGGCAGCCGGAGAAACAAGTTGAAGAGGAGCCGGAAATTACTTATCGTCCGGTTGAGACAAAAGAGGGAGAACGGCTGAATGTGATGCTGGCTTTTGTCCCTCAGGATGTCAAGGCTGTTTTTTCAACAGATTTCGATGCTTACCTTGTGAATGACAGTAATTATTATCTGTATTATACATATTTGAGTGCTGAGGGAAAAAGCTGGAAAGCGCGTGCACAAGGAAATATCGAGCCGGATACCAAACTGTTTCTTGAAGAGTTTGGAAAGAATATCCTGAATGAACTGGAACATTTGGCCATACAGTTGATTGCATACAAGGATGAAAAGAATTTTATGTTGAAACCTGCCGTTGGAGTAGAGTTGCGTATAGATACCGTTAAGTTCTATAAACCGCATGCTTTTCGTGAATCTGTTTATTTTGAGAAACCAGCCCTTATTTATGATGTTGTAAAAGATGACGAGCCTGTAAAACAGTATTTTGCCGATGCAAATGCTATGAATGAAGCGTTGCTTCAAAAAAGGAATCAGGAAAGACCTAAGTCACAGCCTGTCGTGAAGTCCCGGAAGCATAATGACATCATAGAGGTGGATTTACATATTGGCGAACTTCTTGATAATACGACCAATATGACAAATTCAGAGATGCTTGATTATCAGTTGGGGGTATTCAATAGAACTTTGAATGAATACAAAGATAAGAAAGGACAAAAAATAGTATTTATTCATGGTAAAGGAAAAGGAGTATTGCGGAATGCAATCTTAAAGGAATTGAAATCAAAATATCGTAATTATTCCTGTCAGGACGCCTCGTTCAGAGAATACGGGTTTGGCGCCACAATGGTAACCGTTCGTTAATGGAAGCACGTATCATTTGGATGGAAAGGATACGTGCTTTCTTTTATAACGACATGTCCTTTTAAAAAACATATGCCTTTTTTTGATAAGGATTTGTGTATGAATATCAGTTCATGCTTTCCCTGTAAAAATCAAGCATGTCAAATATTTCTTGTTTGCCGGCAGACTGATTGATTTGTATTTTTCCTATGTTGCTTAACAGTGTGAAATTGATTTTGTCTCCTTCATTTTTCTTGTCGTGTGTCATATATCCGTACAGTTGTTCATAATGTGAGCAATCGAAGTTGAAAGTATTATAAGTGTCTTTGATGAAGCGCGCTGTTTGCCGCATTTTATCTTTCGGAAAGTTTGTCTTCAGACACGAATAATAAAGCTCGCATACAATTCCCCATGCTACAGCGTATCCATGAGGTATAGGATTGTTCTGTGCCATAGCCATATTTTCAAAGGCATGGCCTACCGTATGTCCAAGATTAAGTGCTTTGCGTATATTTTGTTCAAACGGGTCTTGCCTTACAATCTCTTCTTTGACAGATACAGAATGGGCTATCAGCGATTGTAATGCTTGATAGTCGATTTTATCCAGATCGAAGTCAATAAGTTCAGCCCAATGCTTTTCGTTACTGATAAGACCATGTTTTAACATTTCCGCATATCCGGAACGTATGTTTTGGTTATCAAGTGTTTTTAAGAATTCTGTATCAAGCAATACAAAACGCGCCGGTGAAAAAACTCCTATTTCATTCTTGAGTCCGTTAAAGTTTATTCCTGTTTTTCCTCCGGTGGAAGCGTCTGCCATTGCTAATAAAGTGGTAGGTATATTGATATAAGTAATGCCTCTTTTAAATGTAGACGCGGCAAATCCGCCCAAATCGGTTACCATGCCTCCTCCTAAATTGATTATCAGAGAATGACGGCTTCCTTTGTCATTACTTAACTGTGTCCATACATTGATGAGGCTTTCTATGTTTTTGTTCAGATCTCCTGCTTTTATTGTAATTATTTCAGCATCGTTCAAACAATCTATAGACTGTATGACAGGAAGGCAGTATTCTTTTGTATGATTGTCGGTCAGTATAAATAATCTGTCATGCGGGCATTGATTTACGGCGGATGTCAGGCAAATGCTTATATCTTCCGAAATAATAATCTCTTGTTTGTTCATAATGAATGGTATTTTTATCGCAAAGGTAATCTATTGTAAATGTGAATTTATGTTTTGTCGCTGTTTTTAATGTTTATCCTATGTTATTTAATAGTTTAAGTACTTTTTAGAGATGAGCCAATATTATATTGCCGGACAAAGTTGTGAATGTGATAAAGTATTAACATGTTTCAAAATGTATGTAAAACGCGGGACATTGTTGAACTTTTAAGGTTTGGTAAGGTCTTAAAATAAAAAAATGCGGTAAATGTAATTGTATGAAAAAAGCTCTTTCTCTCTTATGCCTTTATTTCATGGTGATGTCACTATCGGCGCAAAATGGCAAAGTGACTGTGTCGGGTATCGTATGGGATGCTGATTTGAATGAAGCAATGGGACAAGCCACCATTCAATTATTATCAGTAAAGGATAGTTCGTTTGTAAAGGGGGCTGTTTCACAAATGAACGGACATTTTCAGCTCCCGGCGGTAAAGGCAGGAAATTATCTGTTGAAAGTTTCATTCATTGGCTATTTGTCACAATTTAAGACTTTGAGATTGACAGCCAATAATCCGGCAGTTAATGTGGGAAAGATTTCTTTATCGGCAGATGCGGTGCTGATGCAGGAGACTGTAGTAATAGGGCAAGTTCCGCCAGTCCAGATGTCAGAGGATACTGTTGCTTATAATTCTGCCGCTTATAAGGTCGCTGAAGGCTCCGTATTGGAGGAATTAGTGAAGAAACTTCCCGGAGCCGAAGTTGATGACAATGGCACAATAACCATTAACGGAAAGACGATTAATAAAATATTGGTAGGTGGGAAAGAATTTTTTGGTAATAATCAGGATATGGCAATGAAGAATATTCCTGTAGAGATGGTTGAGAAGTTAAAATTTTATGAGCGTCAGTCTGATTTGGCTCGTATTACAGGTATTGATGACGGTGAGGAAGAAACTGTCTTGGATCTGTCTGTAAAGAAAGAAATGAGGCATGGATGGATTTCAAATGTTGATGCCGCTGGCGGAACAAAGAGCCGTTATTCTGGAAAGTTGATGGTGAATCGTTTTTCTGATAGTAGTCGTATGACATTGATGGGTGGAATGAATAATGTTGGCGATAGAGGCATTACTGGGCGCGGACGTGGTAATAACGGCTTACGGACGCGCAAAGAGGCAGGATGGGATTTTAATTCTGAGACCAACAAACTTGAAATGAACGGGAATGTCCGTTTTAATTATAATAAAAACGACAATCAGAATAAAAGCAGTAGTGAAACTTTCCTTGATGAGCAAAGTTCGTTTACAAATTCTAGAAACGCAAGCTTGTCAAGGAGCAATGAATTTGGTTCCGAATTTAAGTTTGAATGGAAACCCGATACCTTGACAAATATTATAGCCAGACCTAGATTTTCGTATGGAAAGGACGATAGTAATTCCAATAGCTTGTCGGCTACTTTCGATGATAATCCTTATGTTGGAGGTGTTTCCGATCCATTGGAACAGATAGATGATCCCTTATTGGAGGGCTTGCGTGTAAATAGCAATAAAAGATTGTCTACAGGCAACAGCAATTCAACGGATATGAATATGGAGCTGCAGGTGAACCGTTGTATAAGTGACAATGGACGTAATATAACTTTGCGTGGTATTGCAGGATATACAGATAGTGAGAGTGAGTCTGTCTCGTTGTCGCGTATTCAATATTATAGAGACAATGAAGATATAGAGGGCGCTTTAAGCGCGATTAATCGTTATTCGAAGACACCGACTAAGAATTGGAACTATTCAGCACAAATGGTTTATAGTGAGCCTGTATTTAAAGGGGGATTTTTACAGCTCCGATATAATTTCCAATATAAATATTCAAAGAGCGATCGTTCTGCTTATGATATAAATGGAATGAGTTTTGATGACTTTGCCTTGTTCCCTGATTATAAAAATCCTGATAATCTGACATTGGATGAAGACCAAAGCAAGTTTGCAGAATACCGGAATTATATACATAATGCTTCATTGAGTTTACGTATGGCAAATGAAAAATACCGTTTGAATATAGGTGTGGATTTTATACCTCAGAAATCAGAAATGACGTATAAGTTTCAAGGAGTAGATACTGCTGTTGTGCGTAATGTCAGCAATTATGCTCCTAATGTCAGATTTCGATATCGTTTTTCAAAACAGACCCAGTTACGTATAGATTATCGTGGTACTACTTCACAGCCTGGTATGACAGATTTGCTTGATATTACAGATGATTCGGACCCGTTGAATATAACAAGAGGCAATCCGGGGTTGAAACCTTCCTTTTCAAATAGAATCAATGCGGAATTTTCAACATTTAATCCAACAAAACAACAAAATATTATGCTCCGTGCAGAGTACAACAATACGTTGAATTCAATAAGTTCTCAGATGCAGTATGATTCTGAGACAGGCGTGCGTACTACAAAGCCTGAAAATATAAATGGAGAATGGAATATAATGACAATGCTGGCATACAGTACCGCGTTGAAGAATCAAAAGTTCACTATTAATTCTTTTACTATGGGGCGCTATACCAACCAACCTTCATTCTTACTGCAAGGAGAAGAGTCTATGAAAAATATTACAAAGAATTTGGGCTTATCAGAAATGTTGAGCTTTAATTATCGCAGTGATATATTTGATGTCTCTCTGAGAGGTTCCATAAGATATAGTGATGTGAATAACAAGCTGCGAACAAGCAGCAATATGAATACTTATGATTTTTCATATGGCGGTGAGGCTTCAGTACGTTTGCCATGGAATATGGAAATAGCGTCGAATATAGAAAACAATAGCCGTCGTGGATATAGCAGTGCCTCTATGAATACGGATGAACTTATATGGAATGCTCAAATCGCACAAAATTTATTGAAAGGGAATGCTGCGACAATAAGTTTTCAGGTATTTGATATTTTAAGAAATCAAAGCAAGGTAAGCCGGAATATTACAGCTTCAATGCGCTCAGATACAGAATATAATTCTATTAACAGTTATTGTATGCTTCATTTTATTTATCGTTTGAATTTGTTTGGCGATAAGGAAATGCATGATAAAATGAGAAATGATGACGGATTCAGACCACGTCAGGGAGGATTTTTCCGTCCTGGTGGCGGAGGTTTTGGCGGAGGCCGTTTCCATTAAAGATATAAAGCTTGAAATATAAACATCCTCATTCTCAAGAAAAGAATTGAGGATGTTTTTAGTTATATTCTTTCCTATAGATTTTCTTTTATTACTTTTGTAACGAGTGTGATCTTTAAATTATATCTAAGATAGTCTAAGATAGATTGTATGTATAATATTATTTTTATAGTATTTCTTATTGCATATCTGATATTGGTAATTAGTACGGTGATTGTTGTTATTTTGAGTAACCGGAATCCGGTAAGAGCCATGTCGTGGGTTGTCGTGTTATTGTTTTTACCGGTTGCAGGTTTTGTCTTGTATGTGTTTTTTGGCCGTAATACCCATCATGAGCGCTTGATTAGTAAAAAATCTGCCAGCCGTATTTCCCGTAAATCGTTACAGGCTTATATTGAGCAAAGTGTCTTTGGGCTTCCTTCTGAATATAATTCATTAATCACTTTGTTTCGTTCACTGAATAAGGCATTGCCTTTTGAGAATAACCAGACAGAAATATATACAGACGGTTATTCCATGCTGCAATCTTTGATTAAGGAAATGACGCATGCCAAGTTTCATATTCATTTGGAATATTATATTTTCGAAAATGATGCTGTCGGCAGACTGGTTCGTGATGTTTTGGTCGCTAAGGCTAAGGAAGGCACAGAAGTCCGCTTGTTGTATGATGATGTGGGGAGCTGGCATGTCCCCAATAAATTTTATGATCAAATGAGAAGCGCAGGGATAGAAGTAAGAGGGTTTCTTAAAGTCCGCTTCCCTTTGTTTACCAGTAAAGTCAATTACCGGAATCACAGAAAGGTGGTAATTATAGATGGGAAGACAGGATTTGTCGGGGGGATGAATATCGCTGAACGTTATCTGAAAGGTGGAGATTATGGAATTTGGCGTGATACTCATCTGATGTTAAAAGGACCGGCTGTATACGGATTGCAAAGTAATTTTTTGACGGATTGGTTTTTTGTAGAGAGTTCTCTTCTTACAGCATCAAAGTATTATCCCCGGATAACGGAGACAGGAAATGCTTTAGTACAGACAGCCTTTTCTGAGCCGATTGGAGAGTGGAGGGCCATTATGCAGGGGCTGGTTCTGGCCATTAATAATGCAAAGCGATATTTTTATATACAGACACCTTATTTTATGCCGAACGAGCCTATATTGTCCGCATTGCAGACGGCTGCATTGGCGGGAATAGACGTAAGGCTGATGTTGCCGGAAAGATCTGACAGCCTGTTTGCTCATTTAGGCTCTTTGTCTTATATAGAAGATGTTCTTAAAGCCGGTGTAAAGGTGTACTTATATCAGAAAGGCTTTCTTCATTCCAAGATGATGGTTTCGGATGACATGTTGTCTACAATAGGCTCAACCAATATGGATTTTCGAAGTTTTGAGCATAACTTTGAAATAAACGCTTTCATATATGACGCGGATACAGCCTTGCGCGTCAAGGATGCTTTTATAACAGATTTGCGTGACTGCAGACAGGTTCGTCTAAAGCAGTGGGAAAAACGTCCGTTTAGTGAGAGGACAAAAGAATCTGTTGTTCGTTTGTTCTCACCGCTGCTCTGAAAAACGAAAAATTAACGCTTCCGTATTGTCTGTGTTCCATAAAATGCGGATTCTCCGTAAAGTCGTAGCCTTTTCCATGCTCTAAGACAAAAATGCCGTCTTCTTTCAGCAGGCTGTATCCGAATATCAGTGACGGAATATTGCCTAAATTCTTGATGATATATGGCGGGTCTGCAAATATGAAACCGAATTGTTCTTTGCAGCGTTCAACGAATTTGAAAGCATCTCCGCGTATTGGTATGCATTTATCTGTTTTCACTTTCTGCATAATCTGACAAATGAAAGCATGGTGCATGTTGTCTTTTTCTACTGATATGACCTTATCGCATCCACGTGATACCAGCTCGATACTGATACTTCCTGTACCTGAAAACAAATCCAGAGCATGGACATGATCTTCAAAGTCAATGTAATTGGCCAATACATTGAATAGATTTTCTTTAGCAAAATCTGTCGTCGGGCGTGCCTTGAATTTATGAGGTATGTCAAACCTTCTTCCTTTGTATATGCCGCTAATGACTCTCATGAGATTATAAAAGACACTTGTAAGTCAAAAGGTATGTTTTCTCTGGAAAAACCGGCTCTGTTAAATTCAGATGCAGGATGTATGATGATGACTTGTTTAATGAAATCTTGTAATGCGTTTGCTGTGTTTTCATATTTAAATGGATTTTCTATGAGGTATAGTTCGTCTTTTTCTTGATCGAATTCAAGCGCTTTCCATGTGTATAGCAGAAAATAGATAAAGTCTTCGTCAGACTTTATATTTGAAAACTTGTTTTTTAATAAGAGCTTGTCCGAAGCAAAAGCGTATATCTCAATAGAGTTTTTATGCATAAGGACATACATCTTATGATGTTTCTCTCCAATTAAGCTTCTTTCTGTAAAATATTTTATTAACGGATATTCTGATGGTATGATTTTGGCCTGGTGATAGTATTCAAGCAACAGCCGGTGACATGTCTTGTCTGCGGCATAAAGCAGGGTGACATTGTTTTTTGGCAGACTGTGACTTAACACGATGAAGTTTTCTTTTCTCTTATGGCAGCTCCAGTATATTTTTTCCGCTTTTTGCTCTTCAAATAATTCGCCGGGTACAATCATGCATTGCACGTCACTCATTATGATATTGACTGTCTGGAAACAGGCAGGAGAATAAATGTTGTTTTTTAATATGTCCTTTATGTTGACAGCCAAAGAGTGTTGATAGTCCGTAGGATACTGCCGGCAATGGAACTCCGGCGTATTTGTTTGATTGTAAACGGCAAATACAAAATTATCCATACTGATTCTTATGCTTAATGCGTATGGATTGGTCTGATCAAAATCAGGTCTTGCATTTGTCATTTTCCGCTTGTGCTTTTAATTTGTGAAAAAGAGACGGCGTTTCTGTATGTGGCCGGTCTTTCTTTTTCTTATATTCGTGCTGCAAAATTAATAAAAATAAAAAAGATGATTGCATAGTGACAGATAAAAGAGTCTGAACTGCAAAAAAAACAAGTATCGTGCCGAGATGATAAATAAGTTTCTGATAGATAAGGTAAAGGAAAATTTCAGGTTTCAGATGACAGAAGAACAGGAGATTGCTTTGAACGCTATGGCGGATTTCTTTTGTTCTTCCGGATCAGGTGAGCTTTTTCTTTTGAAAGGATATGCCGGAACAGGCAAGACCTCTCTTATAGGCGCTTTGGTCAAAACCTTGCTCCAGCTAAGGCAGAAGATAGTTTTATTGGCTCCGACAGGCAGGGCCGCAAAGGTCTTTTCTTGTTATTCGGGAACGATAGCTTATACGATTCATAAAAAAATATATCGTCAGCGTTCTTTTTCAAATGAACTGGATAACTTTTCCTTGAATGACAACCTGTATCAGAATACGCTGTTTATTGTTGACGAGGCTTCGATGATAGCCAACGGTAGCACACAGGGTGTAAAGTTTGGAAGCGGCTGCTTGCTGGATGACTTGATACGATATGTCTATTCTGTATCAGGATGCAGACTGTTGTTGACAGGAGATTCGGCTCAGTTGCCTCCGGTCAGGGAAACTGAAAGTCTGGCCCTGTCAAAAAGCTGGCTGGAAGGGTATGGGTTAAACGTAAGAGGTGTAGAGCTCACTCAGGTTGTGCGTCAGAATGAGACATCCGGGATATTATATAATGCGACTCGTTTGCGCCGGCTGTTATTGACGGAAGACTGCTTCCGTTTCCCCGGTTTTAAAGTATCTGGTTTCCCGGATATCAGCTGTATTCCCGGCAACGGATTGACAAAGGCTCTGGATAATAGTTATGGCGAGGTGGGGATGAGTGATACAATAGTCATCTGTCGTTCGAACAAACGTGCCAATTTATACAATAAAGGGATTCGTAATACTATTTTATATAGGGATGAGGAGTTGAATTCCGGTGATTATTTGCTGGTTGCGAAGAATAACTATTATTGGACGGAGGGTGATAAAAATATAAGCTTCATAGCCAATGGCGATATTGCTGTAGTAAAAAGAGTGAGGAAGACGCGTGAGCGATACGGATTTCATTTTGCCGATGTCTTGTTGTGCTTTCCTGATTACGATGACCGGGAACTGAGCGCAACGGTACTTTTGGATACTTTGTCTTCTGATGCGCCGGCACTTGCAAAGGAAGAAAATGACAGGCTGTTTTATACGGTCATTGAAGATTATGCTGATATATCTCGTAAGGCCGACCGGATGAAGAAGATGAAGCAGGATATATATTATAATGCGCTGCAGGTAAAATATGCCTATGCGATGACTTGCCATAAGGCTCAGGGAGGTCAGTGGAAACATGTGTATATTGATTTTGGATATCTTACAGAAGATATGCTTAATCCTGATTTTTTCCGTTGGTTGTATACGGCATTTACCCGTGCTACAGAGCACTTGTATCTGGTTGGCTGGCCTGAAAAGGATGCATTTTAGATATGAAGTGAACGCGGGTATTGTCTATAAAATAATTACCTTTGCTCCTGATGACAAGTCAATGCTGTAAAAAGGAATGATTATGGTACAGATTTCTGAAGAAAAGATTATTGCGGGATCAAAAGCTGGAGCGGATGAATTTATAAAGGTGTTTGCGGATGCCTGTTTGAATGAGATAAACGGAAAACTGACCGCGGAAACAATGCCTTTGCTGACAGGAGAGCAGCATGTGCTATTGGGATATTGGATATTTCGTGAAGAGGTGCTTGAGGGAGGTTTTGTGCAGCTTATACAAAATGGTTACGGGCCTTACATTTTTGAGAACCCTTTTGCAAGGGCAATGCGCCTGTTTGGATTAAAGGATTTTTCCAGACTTGTATACAGGGCCCGGAAAATATACGAAGCCAATAAGGAAGATCTTGTCAAGGAACGGACAGATGAGGAATTTATGGCAATGTATGAGCAATATGAGGCTTTTGATAAACTGGAAGAGTCTTATATAGAAAAAGAGGAAGGCTTTACATCCCGGATAGCCCGTTATGTTGATGAGCATCTGGATTTGTTTGCCAGTATCGTAAAGCCTTGATTTAACAAATCCGTGAAATCTTGAGTGAGGATAACGGTTCATGATTTGGCATAAAATTCTTTTTATTCTCTTTTATTGCGTTTATAAGCAAAGATTTTATATATTTGCACGACTTGACTAAATAAAAACACAACTCTAATTAAATCTTGACAGACTTATGAAAAAAATCAGATTATCGGTCATTACATTATTGACAGTAATGATTGTGTCACTCTCATCTTGTTTGGGAGATGGCGAT
Organism: uncultured Bacteroides sp.; assembly: GCA_964444735.1. Lineage (GTDB taxonomy): Bacteria > Bacteroidota > Bacteroidia > Bacteroidales > Bacteroidaceae > Phocaeicola_A. Next base: position 13,305 of record CAYUIJ010000045.1, read on the forward strand.
AGTACTTATCCTGTCTATGGAACCGGGCATATGGGCAGCCTTTCTCAGGTGGTTTTGGATAATGGAGTGAGACTGAATGTAACCAATATATCATCATCGGCTGATTTGAGTGGTTACGATCGGGTTTATATCGCAGGAACGATTGTAGAAGAAGGGTATAAGGGAGAAGCTGTAAGTCCGGGGCAGTCTTTGAGTGTAGAGGCTAGTCAGATAGGACAGTTTTTTAAAAGTGAATGGAAATCTTCAGAAAATGATCTGGAAGAGGAATATTTAAGTGATTTTGACAGTTTTAAGTGGTTCACTTATGGTGGTGTAGGTAACGGATACATGAATTTTGAGCTGGTGGGAACCATACTCTTTTATTCGAATGATGGTAAGTCTGAGGTTATAGAACCGACAACCTATGTAAATGCGCAGGTTAATCCCGGTGGAAAAAGAGTGGATCTGACAATCGGATTTGACAACCGTAGGAATGATCATAAGAAAGATGACAATTCTTCTGAATTAGAATCCGGATATTATGCTCAGAGTAATACGCTGTTTCCTGTAACCATTGATATGCAGGAGATATATAAGCAGTTGTCTGAGGCTGGCTTGAGTGACGAGGATGAGGTGACATTCGGTTTTAAAAAGATGTATAATCTTGATAATTCAGGAAACAAGGGTGAGAGTAAAACGATAGATATCACTCCCGGTCAGCATGCGTTCAAGCTTGGTTTTTTGAAGAATCAATATTAAAAGACAGATTGCCGGTTTTGTGAATTACAAAGAACTTTTTCAGCGGATATTTATACTGGTTTCCTCTCCGGCCAAAGCTTGGGAGGAAATTAGTTTGGAAAGGGACAGGCGGGCGGTGATGGCGAAGTTTGTCTATCCCTTGATTGCTTTTTGCGGTCTGGCTGTTTTTGTTGGCACGCTGGCAGGTCTGGGCATGCAGAGTAAGGCCTTGCAAAGGGCGATGACCAGTTGCTGTGCTGTGTTCGTTGCTTTGTTTGGGGGTTACTTCCTGATTTCATATCTGACGAATGTGTATGGAATGAAGATATTAAAGCGTCCGTCTCAAACCGGACTATGCCGGCAGTTTATAGGATATGCGATGACTGTAACCTTCATCCTTGAGTTTATAACAGGATTATTGCCTGGCTTTCAGATATTGAAGCTGATATTGCAGTTTTATACGGTATATATAGTATGGGAGGGGGCGCGAAGTCTGATGCGGATTCCGGAACGGAGCCTGTTGCCTTATGCAGCGGCTGTATCATTGTTTATAATTGTATTGCCGGCTTTGATTCAGTGGGCTTTCAAGCATCTTTCGTTTCTTTTACAATAAATTGAATATGGATAAGGCAGCTTCGGTAAACATAAAGAACAAGAAAGCATCGTTCAACTATGAGTTCATAGATACATATACGGCGGGGATTGTTTTAACCGGTACTGAAATAAAGTCTGTACGGCAGGGAAAAGTCAGTCTGGCTGATACATTCTGTTATTTTGTGAAAGGTGAGTTATGGGTGAAAAACATGCATATATCAGAGTATTTCTATGGATCATACAATAATCATGCCGCCCGCCGTGACCGGAAATTATTACTGACCCATAAGGAACTTAGAAAACTGGAACGGGATTCACGGATGCCTGGTCATACGATTGTGCCGTCCAGAATGTATATCAATGAAAAGGGACTGGCCAAAGTTGTCATTGCTCTGGCCAAGGGGAAGAAACTTTTCGACAAGCGTGAGACTTTGAAGGAGAAAGATGCGCATCGGGAAATGGACAGGGCATTCAAGCGTCAGGCAAGATACTGAATACAGGGGTTGAACAGGCCTTGTCAAGGCAGCGAGTCTTATTCAGGGGAAGCGAATGCGTAATTTTGTTCATGCTTTGAATAATATAACGGCGGTCGGAATATATGAAGGAGACAATCGGACAGTTGGTAACGAAGCGCGTCTTAATCCTGGACGGCGCGATGGGTACCATGATTCAGAAATATAATTTGAGCGAGGAGGATTTCCGGGGGGATCGTTTTAAGGATATTCCCGGACAGATGAAAGGAAACAATGACATCTTGTGCTTGACACGTCAGGATGTTATTGCAGAGATTCACCGTAAGTATCTTGAGGCGGGAGCCGATATCATTGAAACAAATACATTCAGCTCTACGCGGGTTTCAATGGCCGATTATCATGTAGAGGGCCTATGCAGGGAAATAAATCTGCAGGCGGCAAGGATTGCTTGTGAGCTGGCCGATGAATATACACGAAAAAATCTTTCCAAGCCTCGTTTTGTCGCCGGTTCTGTAGGGCCTACCAATAAAGCCTGCTCTATGAGTCCGGATGTGGACAATCCGGCGTTCAGGGCTGTTTCTTATGACAAGCTGGTCATCGCGTACCGGGAACAGATGGAAGCACTGCTCGAAGGCGGAGTCGACGCGTTGTTAATAGAGACAATATTTGACACGTTGAATGCCAAGGCCGCTTTATATGCGGCAGAAGAAGCTATGGGTGCTACAGGCCGCCATGTCCCCGTAATGTTGTCAGTTACGTTGTCCGATACTGGCGGCCGTATGCTTTCAGGACAGACCCTTGAGGCCTTTCTGGCCTCTGTGCAGCATGCTCCGGTTTTCTCTGTAGGATTAAATTGTTCTTTTGGAGCGGATCAGTTAAAGCCTTTTTTGAAAGTTCTGGCCGGCAATGCCCCTTATTATATATCGGCATATCCCAATGCCGGTCTGCCTGACAGTTCCGGACAGTATGACCAGACTCCGCAGGAAATGGCTCTTAAAGTAAAGGAATACATTGATGAGAGACTTGTAAACATCATAGGAGGGTGTTGTGGTACGACGGATGCCTATATTGCCGAATATCCGGCATTGGTAAAAGACGCGCTTCCTCATGAGCCGGTCTCAAGGCCTGCTCATCTGTGGCTTTCCGGATTGGAAAGACTGGAAATAAGGCCGGAAATTAATTTTGTGAATATTGGCGAGCGTTGCAATGTCGCCGGATCACGCAGATTCTTTCGCCTTATCAAAGAGAAAAACTATGAGGAGGCCCTGTCAATAGCACGTCGGCAAGTTGAAGATGGGGCCTTGATATTGGATGTCAATATGGACGATGGATTGCTTGATGCAAAGGAAGAAATGACAACGTTCCTGAATCTGATTGCTTCGGATCCTGACGTGGCGCGGGTGCCTGTCATGATTGATTCGTCAAAGTGGGAAGTCATTCGTGCCGGCCTGAAATGCCTGCAAGGAAAATCCATTGTCAATTCCATATCCCTGAAAGAAGGCGAGGAAATATTTCTTGAGCATGCCCGCGAAATCCGCCGTTTGGGCGCCGCGGTAGTGGTAATGGCATTTGACGAGGCCGGACAGGCCGATACTTATGATCGTAAAATCGCGGTATGTGCGCGTGCGTATCGCTTGCTTACTGAGAACGCCGGCTTTAATCCCAATGATATCATATTTGACCCCAATATTCTTGCTATTGCGACCGGAATGGAAGATCACAATAATTATGCTGTTGATTTTATCCGTGCCGCAGGATGGATTCGTAAGAATCTTCCAGGATCTCATGTCAGTGGAGGAGTGAGCAATCTTTCGTTTTCTTTTCGTGGTAATGGCTATATCCGTGAGGCGATGCATGCGGTCTTTCTTTATCATGCCATTCGTGAGGGAATGGATATGGGTATAGTGAATCCTGCCTCCTCTGTAATGTATGCAGGTATACCTGAAGATATCCTTGAACGGATAGAAGACGTTGTACTAAACCGCCGGAAGGATGCTGCGGAGCGTCTTGTCGGGCTGGCAGAAAAGATGAAGAATATGCGGCAGACTGATGTGGAAAGCCTGACACGTCATGACGCCTTGCGCGACGCGCCGCTGGAAGATCGTTTGAAGCATGCTTTGGTTAAAGGCATTGGTGACTGTCTGGAGGCTGATTTGGATGAAGCGGTGAAAAAATATCCCAATGCGGTGGCCATTATCGAAGGGCCGTTGATGGACGGCATGAATTATGCGGGTGAGCTGTTCGGATCAGGAAAGATGTTTTTGCCTCAGATCGTGAAGACTGCCCGTACAATGAAAAAGGCCGTATCAATACTTCAGCCGTTTATTAAGGCAGAAAAGGCACAGGGGAGCCGTCCGGCTGGGAAAGTCCTTTTGGCAACGGTAAAAGGTGATGTGCATGATATAGGAAAGAATATTGTTTCTGTCGTGATGGCCTGCGGCAATTATGAAATTATTGATTTGGGAGTGATGGTTCCGGCAGAAACAATAGTAGGCAAGGCCATTGAAGAGAAAGCGGATATTATTGGACTGAGCGGACTTATCACGCCTTCATTGGATGAGATGGTGCATGTGGCTTCAGAATTGCAGAAAGCAGGATTGCATATTCCTTTGATGATTGGCGGAGCTGCCACGAGCGCGCTGCATACCGCGCTGAAGATTGTTCCTGCATACGATGCTCCTGTTATCCATTTGAAGGATGCTTCCCAGAATGCGATTGCGGCAGCCCGGCTTTTAAATCCGGAACTTCGTGACGCGTATGTAAAAGAAGTGTACGCAAGTTATAAGTCATTGCGTGAGCATTGGAAAAATGCGGAGATGCCGGTGGTTTCATTGAAGGAGGCACGGGCAGGCAAGCTGGGCTTGTTTGAATGAAATAAAAGATTTATATGCCTGCCGGTTGAGTCCGGACATCGTGAGTTCGATGAATACATGTCAGAACGGTATGAGCCGTCCGCCCGTTTTTCCTTTCCGTTGCCTCCGCAAGGATAGTTATCTGTTCCGCATAGGCAGGCATGCCGGGCTTTCATGGCCGCACGGACGCGCAGTATCCGGGCAGACCGGATTCATGAATGATTTTTTTACAGGAAATCTTATTGGAATATTATTTTTTTGTACTTTTGCGGTGATTTGGTGATACGGTCTTTTTTTCTGAAGGCTGTATAAAAGGGAATCCGGTGTGAATCCGGAACAGTGCCCGCTACTGTAATCCCATGCCCCCTTGCGGGGGTGTTTAATATGAAAAATCGGCTCACATACCACTGTTTCAATATGGGCGACTGAAATGGGAAGGTGATTTTTCGGGAATAGTCAGGAAACCTGCCAGATTGCGACAGTAAACACGCGCTCTCGGGATAAGGAGCGCATTTATTCATCTTTTAAAATTTATTTTTCAGATGGGAAAAAAATTTTTTACCGCCGCCTTAATGGGAGCGGCATGCGTTATGAGCGGCTTTGCTCAGATTTCCTTGTCGGGAAAAGTTAAAGACGCGGAAACCGGCGATCCGGTACACGGAGCGTAT
>CAYUIJ010000046.1:0-18274 GCA_964444735.1 uncultured Bacteroides sp.
AATTTATCCCTTCTGTTTTATCTGTAATACTCAGGTGCAAATCTAAGGTATCTGTATGGTTTTAAATCCTCTTATCTTACTGCAAACCTGACTATGTCTCAGTGAGTTCCGTTACAAGATGCCGTTTCGGTGAAAGGACTGTCCGGCAGAGTTGTACAGGAAGATGCCAACCTGCAACACCGGTTTTCAGACCGGGAAAACTTATAAACGGATATTACGCGGATAATCGATTTATAAGTCATAAAAAGAGATTACCTTGAACGAGGCAATCTCTTTTCGTATGAAAGAAAAGTCTATAATTACAGATCAAAGCATTTCTTTTACCTGATTGTATACGTTTTCAGCGGTGAAACCGAGTTTCTCGTCCAGTACCTTATAGGGTGCCGAGAAACCGAATGATTCCAGACCAAATACTTTGCCGCTTGTACCAGCCAAGCCTTCAAGATTTACAGGCAATCCGGCCGTAAGTCCGAATATTTTTGCATTTTCGGGCAATACGCTTTCCTGATATTCTTTGCTTTGGCTACGGAACAACCCTTCTGAAGGTACAGAAACAATACGTACTTTTATGCCGTCTTTACGAAGCAATTCGCTTCCGGCGATAAGCGTGGCAACTTCTGATCCTGACGCAATCAAGATAACATCGTAATTGCTATCGGAACCGGCAACGATGTATGCGCCTCTTGCAGTCCGGGTATAATCGTTTCCTTCCGGCAGATTCCTGATATCCTGACGAGAGAATATCAAGGCTGTAGGAGTCTGGGTATTTTCCATAGCCAAGCGCCATGCCGCTGTTGTTTCTTCCGCATCGGCGGGGCGAAGAACAAGCATAGAATTGCGGCCTTTATGATTTTTCAGTTTCTCCATTAAACGGATTTGCGCTTCCTGTTCTACCGGTTCATGGGTAGGGCCGTCTTCTCCAACACGGAAAGCATCGTGAGTCCATATGAATTTAACAGGGAGTTCCATGAGGGCTGCCATTCGTACTGCAGGTTTCATGTAGTCAGAAAATACGAAGAATGTGGCACATGCAGGAATAACTCCTCCGTGAAGAGCCATACCCAGGCAGCAGCAAGCCATGGTAAGCTCGGAAACTCCTGCTTGCAGGAATGCTCCGGTAAAGTCTCCTTTTGCAAAAGCACGGGTCTTCTTGAGGAAGCCGTCGGTCTTGTCAGAATTTGAAAGGTCGGCCGATGAGACAATCATATTTTCCACCTCGGTTGCCAGTGTGCCCAATACAGCCGCTGATGCTCCGCGAGTGGAAGAGTTTGGCTTTTGCTGAATGCTATCCCAGGAAACTACAGGCACTTCGTTCTTGAACCATGATTCCATTTTGGCGGCCAGCTCCGGATTTGCTTTTGCCCATCCGGCTTTTGCCGCATATCTTTCGGCTACGATAACTTTCAGTTCTTCAGCACGCTTGTCATACAATTCTTTTACATCGGGGAATACTTGGAACGGACTGGCCGGATCTCCGCCTAAGTTCTTGATGGTATTGATGTATGCATCGCCGCCGAGAGGAGCACCATGGGTAGCGCAACAGGCTTCATAGCTTGAGTTGTCGGCTTTGCGCGCACCTTTGCCCATGATTGTTTTACCTATAATCAGGGTAGGACGTTCTTTTTCAGCTTTTGCCTCGTCAAGTGCCCGACGTATCTGTTCTACATCATTTCCATTGATTTCAATAACTTTCCAATTCCATGCAGCATATTTCCGCGCAACATTTTCGCTTGTTACAGAGCTGCATGGAGTTGATAATTGAATATCGTTTGAGTCATAGAACATAATCAGGTTGTCAAGTCCAAGATGCCCGGCCAGGCGCCCTGCGCCTTGTGAGATTTCTTCCTGAACTCCGCCGTCTGAAATATATGTGTAGATGGTCTGACTCATTACTTTACCAAAGCGCGCCTGTAGGAATTTGGCGGCAATAGCGGCACCTACGGCGAAAGTGTGTCCTTGTCCCAGCGGGCCGGATGTATTTTCAATGCCGCGCATTACATCAACTTCCGGATGTCCCGGAGTAGGGCTTCCCCATTGACGGAATTGCGCCAGGTCATCCATTGTAAATTTACGGGCCAAAGCCAATACGGAATAAAGCATGGGTGACATGTGTCCCGGATCAAGGAAGAAACGGTCGCGTCCTTCCCAACGCGGATTTTCGGGGTCATATACTAAATATTCCGAGAACAGGACATTGATAAAATCGGCTCCTCCCATAGCGCCTCCGGGATGGCCGGATTTTGCTTTTTCCACCATTGATGCAGCCAGTATGCGGATGTTATCAGCAGCGTGGCTCATTACTTGTTTGCTGTTCATATTGATTTATAATTAGTTTGTTTTCTGAAAATAATGTAAATAGATAATACAAAGTTTTTCTCACCTTTTAATTAGTTCCCGTCTTATGGATTCTTATATTTTACAGCGGCTTTTTCTATTGGCAGACAATCTATATAATTTTGAATGTATGCATTAAAACCTGCCACATCTTCTGCTATGGGCAATACTTCGAGTCCGGTATTTCCACCAAAAACTTTTTCATCAAGAAAACCGGCCAATGACTGTTGCCTGTCATTGTTTACGAGGTAAGATCCCAATAAGGCAATACCCCATGCGCCTCCTTCACCGGCAGTTTCCATAACAGATATAGGTGAGTTCAGTGCGGCTGCCAGAACCCGCTGGCCTACGCCTTTGGTCCTGAATAGTCCGCCATGGCCGGTTATTTTATCAACCTTGATTTTTTCTTCATTGAAAAGAATGTCGTTGCCTATTTTAAGCACACCTACGGAAGCATACAGGTGCGCACGCATAAAATTGGCTAATGTAAATTTGTCATGGGCAGTCCTTACGAACAGTGGACGGCCTTCTGTAAGTCCGGTTACAGGCTCTCCGGAAAAATAGTTGTATGAGATGAGACCTCCGCAATCTGCATCACCGGTAAGTGCGTTATTGTATAATTTTTCAAAGATTTCATCCATGTCAACAGGCATTCCCATTAGTTTTTGGTATTCCTTGAAAATATTAATCCACGCGTTGAGGTCAGAGGTGCAGTTGTTGCAATGTACCATGGCGACAGGGCTGCCGTCAGGGGTTGTTACCATGTCAATCATTTCATAGGGTCTGGACAGTTCTTTTTCAAGTACAATCATTGAAAATGAAGATGTTCCGGCCGATACATTTCCTGTGCGTTGTTTTACTGCATTGGTTGCAACCATACCTGTTCCGGCATCTCCTTCGGGAGGACAGACTGGAATGCCTGGCATCAGATTTCCTGAAACATCCAGCCTTTTTGCGCCCTCAGGAGTAAGAAAACCTGCATTTTCGCCAGCCGGTAACACTTTGGGAAGTATATTTTCAAGTTTCCATTCATATCCGTAGGGGGTTATCAGCCTGTTGAATTTGTCGGCCATCTTTGCGGAATAGTTTTTTGTCTCGGAATTGACAGGAAACATTCCTGATGCATCGCCTATGCCCAGGACTTTCTCACCGGTAATTTGCCAATGTACATATCCGGCGAGAGTGGTGAGATATCTGATGTCTTTTACATGCTCTTCCTTGTCCAGTATGGCTTGATAGAGGTGTGAGATACTCCATCTTAAAGGTATGTTGTAAACAAACAGCCGGGATAGTTCGGCTGCCGCCTTGCCGGTATTTGTATTTTGCCATGTACGGAAAGGCACAAGTATTTCTTCTTTGTCATTGAACGGCATGTATCCGTGCATCATGGCACTTATTCCAATGGCTGCCAAGTTTTTTATTTCTGCATCATATTGTTTTTTCACATTGGCGCGTAGATCCGCATAACAGTCTTGTACTCCATTCCAGACAGCTTCAATGCCGTATGTCCAAAGTCCGTTTACCAACCGGCTTTCCCATGTATGGCTTCCTTGAGCAATGGGGATGTTTTTCTGGTCAATCAAGACTGCCTTGATTCGTGTAGATCCGAATTCAATACCTAAAATGGCCTTGCCTGTCTCAATTGTTGATTTAGCATCTGATTTCATTTTAGAATCACAATTTAAAATTAAGCAATATTGTCAGAATAAACTAAAGTGCTGTACAAGAATAGCCTGGCAGCACTTTTAGTCTTATGTTAAGTCATGATTAGCAAAGAGCTTTGTTTAACATATAGTAAACTTCATTCATGCGAAGTTCTTTCTTGAATTCGCTGATAGTAGTGTCTTTGTTAATATGTACCATTTCGATACCGGCAATCTCAGCATAATCTTCCCAATACTCGTAAGTCAAATCGAAAGAAAAGCATGAGTGATGTGTTCCTCCGGCTAAAATCCATGCACCGGCACCCACTTCAAAGTTTGGCATGGGAATCCATAAAGCCGAGGCTACGGGTAACTTCGGAAGCGGTTTAGACTTGATACATTTCACATCATTTACAATCAGGCGGAAACGATTGCCTAAATCAACGATGGTTGCGGTTACTCCGCTGCCTTGTCTGGAAGTGAATACGATACGTGCTGTTTCACTGTCAATGCCGATGCTTAGGCGGTGAACCTCCAATTTGGGCTTATGCCTGGAAATGAGCGGGCAAACCTCAAGCATGTGCGCTTGAAGAATCGCACTGTTTTCTTTATCGAAATGTAGAGTATAATCTTCAAGGAATGAGCATCCTTTATCCATCCCTTGACTCATGAACCATGTGGTGCGGTAAAGAGCTGCGGATTTCCAGTCGCCTTCAGCACCAAATCCGTAGCCTTCGGCCATTAAACGTTGTGAAGCCAGACCAGGGATTTGGTCAAATTTACCCAAATCATTGAAGTTTGTAGTAAATCCTTTTGCCCCTGTGGCTTTTAGAATACGGCGTAATGCAATTTCTGCTTTTGCCGCATTCCGTACTTTGGCATATGCTTCGGTTGTTTTATCTTCCAATGAGGCATCATGATCATATAGTTGGAAATATTCTTGAACTAAGTTGCCAGCTTCCTCATCGGTCACTTCATCATAATATTTCATCAGGTCGTTAACCGGGCAATAATCTACATGGTAACCCAAACGCTGCTCTGCCTCAACTTTGTCTCCATCGGTTACAGCCACGTTGTTCATTTGGTCGCCAAAGCGGATTATCAGCATATTTTGCGAATCTGCCCATCCGGCACATACTCTCATCCAGACGGCTATTTTGCGCTGTGTCTCTTCATCTTTCCAATATCCTACCACTACTTTGCGACGGATGCGCATGCGCGTACAGATGTGCCCGAATTCACGGTCGCCATGAGCTGACTGGTTCAGATTCATAAAGTCCATATCCATGATATCCCATGGAATTTCCTTATTGAATTGGGTATGTAAATGCAATAAAGGCTTCTTCAATTGTTGCAAGCCGTGTATCCACATTTTTGCAGGTGAGAACGTATGCATCCATGTAATTACACCGATGCATTTTTCATCATTGCCGGCTGCTTTCAATACGGTTTCAACTTCTTTGGAAGAATTTACGGTACCTTTATATACAACTTTTACAGGCAGGTTTCCGGAAGCGTTCAATCCTGAAACCATTTCATCAGAGTGTGCGTCAACGGCCGCTACGGCATCGCCTCCGTAGAGGAGTTGTGCTCCGGTGACAAACCAGACTTCATAATTTTCAAAAGCCATAGTATTAATTTTTATTGGTTATACATATTGTTGGTTATTCTTATAATTAAAAAATGCCCGCCTCGATATTTTTGACATATATTTTTAATATTTATAATTTCAAAAGACGATATGTGCACTTCGGACAACAGTATGAACAAAAAGAATAAATATACCTTAATGAAGTACATTTGTTCCTTTTGTTTTTGAGCAACGAGTGATAATATATTTTTTATTCTTTTTTCTTTGTTTGTCCGTAGTAGGCATCAGGGCCATGTTTCCGGCTAAAATGTTTTTCAACAAGCAGCGGGTTCATTGTTAGCCGTGGATTAATGGCATAGGCAATGCTGGCCATTTTTGCAACCTGCTCCATAACAACGGCATTATGTACCGCTTCATGAGCATCTTTTCCCCATGCAAATGGTCCGTGATTCTTGACAAGGACTCCCGGTGTATGTACAGGATTCATTCTTTCGAATCGTTTTACTATAACATTTCCGGTTTCAAGCTCATAGTTACTTTCCACCTCCTCTTTGGTCATGTCATTGGTACATGGAATAGCCTTATAAAAATAATCTGCATGTGTTGTACCAATGTTGGGAATGTCCATTCCTGCCTGAGCCCATGCCGTAGCATAAACAGAGTGAGTGTGAACCACCCCGCCGATTTCGGGAAAAGCCTTATATAAAACCAGATGAGTAGGAGTATCTGATGACGGATTCAGATTGCCTTCTATGACATTCCCTTCAAGGTCTACAACTACCATGTCACTTGCTTTCATTATATCATATCCTACACCGCTTGGCTTTATTACAGCCAGATTGCTGTCACGGTCAATAGCTGAGACATTTCCCCATGTAAATATAACCAGGCCGTGTCTGACCAAATCGAGATTGGCTTGGAATACTTTCTCTTTTAACGCTTCTAACATAACTTTTTTAGTTTAAAGTCTATAATAGTCTGAATTTTGAAGATTTTGAATATGGTTTTATCATTGAATTCATACAAATGTGGCACTACGAACGTGAACTTGTTTTATCAATGAAATCCGCTTGCTCCATAAAATCCATGCCGGCTGCTTTCTTGCGAAAAATTTTATCAATAATACATCCTGAAGCTTTCGTATAAATTCTGCAACTGAGTTGAAGTGAATGATCCAGGTAAAAGACTAAAACCAACAGGTTTTCATGGAGCTTCCTTTTTCATTAGTTCTCTGGCTTGTTCCACCATTTGGAGATGATCGGAAAGGAGAGGGGACAGGTCATTAATCCCTGTCCGCTGACCATCGTGCTTTCCTACCCGTTGCCTGTCATAATCATCAATATTGATAAGCGCATAATATGAAACAGAGGTAACACGTTCATCAGGTTCTCGGTTAACATCGCCAAAACACCTGCCTAATATACTTGGTCTAAGCCTGTATATTCTTTTAAACATGGTATTTTTGGATGTTTATCGTAACAGGTGGTAATATGCTTGAGCTTATTACCAGAATACTACATAAAGGATTGTCAGTATAGAAAATATTCCTACCGCTCCCCAAGTAAATCCTCTGTTAGTTTTAAATAATGCCAAATCAATCTTAACCGCCTTGGGATCTTGTACTTTATCCTTAGCATTTGAATACAACAAAACAGCTACTGTCGCCAGCAAGCCTGTTGTACAGAAAAATGCCTCGAATCCGATATTATCAAGGTATTCAATAACATCTCCTCCAAGTCCTTTTATGTATAAAATCTTTTGAATTGCAGCTGCTGCAAAACAAATGAAAGCTAAGAATGCAATAATCTTGCTCCATTTTAACATCTTGTTACGGCTTTCTTCCAATAATTTGTCTGCCGGAACATTGCTTTTATCGAAGTAACTGATAAGGACAAAAATGACAAGCAGTGTGATGTATACATATCCCATACGAAGCTGGAAACCGACTTCTGGTAATATCAGTTTGTAAAAAACTCCAATAGGAATTGTAAGGATGGATGTCCATACCGCAGCCTTTCCGCTTGCACGTTTCCAAAGCAGACCCATGCCAAATACAATACAAATGCCTGGATATATAAGTCCGGAATATTCTTGTATATACTGGAATGCCTGGTCTAACCCGCCAAGTAAAGGCTTGACCGCAATTGCAGCGATGATCAGTGCTAAAAGGGCAGTGATACGACCGATACTAACCAATTTCTTTTGTGATGCATCCTTGTTGATGTATTCCTTGTATATATCCATTGTAAAAATGGTAGATGTAGAATTAAACATGGAAGCCAGCGAAGAAACGATAGCTGCGGCTAATGCCGCAAATGAAAGTCCTTTAATTCCTATAGGAGTGAAGTTATGTATCAGCCAAGGATAAGCTTGATCTGGAATATCAATTTGTCCAGTCGGACTAAAATAGCCTTCTGTTATGCCTGGAATGGATTCCGGATATTGAAACATAACATAAGCACATATACCTGGCAGTACAACGATAAATGGAATAAGAATCTTTAAAAATCCTGCAAATATCAAACCTTTTTTAGCTTCATCCAGGCTTTTTGCGGCCAATCCTTTTTGAATAATATATTGATTGAACCCCCAATAGCCAAAGTTGGTAATCCATAATCCTCCTACAATAACAACGATCCCCGATAAGTCTTTGAATGAATCAGGAGATAAAATTCTGTTCACAATCAAATTGAAATGGGTGTCGTTAGGCAGGCTTTTTATTTTATCATAAATAACAGTGAATCCTTCCCATGCGCCTTTTCCTTCTCCTGACACTGCCTCGAGTGCGAAGTAGGCCGTAATTAGCCCGCCACCGACAAGGAACACAACTTGCATCACATCGGTCCATGCAACGGCAGACAGACCTCCGTAGATAGAATAAATGCCCGCTATAACGAAAAGAGCTATAATGATATACATTCGATAGTCGGGCGATATTCCCAAAATCTGTTCTACAGCCAATGCCCCTAACCATGCAACGGAAGTAAGATTAACGAAAACATATAGAAATAGCCACAGAATGGAAAAAGCCAGTCCAACCCCCTTATTATAACGTTCGCGAAGGAATTGAGGAATAGTAAATATCTTACGTTCAATCATGATTGGCAGCAAGTATTTAGCTATAAATACCAATGCCGCAGCCGCTACTAATTCATACGCTGCAATACATAGTCCGATTTTGTAACCGGAGCCACTCATTCCGATGAACTGTTCAGCAGAAATATTTGCGGCAATTAAAGACGCACCAACAGCCCACCATGTCAGTGTGTTTCCTGCCAGGAAATAATCATTGGCATTTTTTTCTTGCCCTTTCTTATTTCGGGAAAGGAACAGGCCCAGACAAATCAACAGAATTATATATCCTCCGAAGATTACATAGTCTATGGTATCAAAACCTGAAGAATTCATAATGTAGTTATTTTTTATAATTGATTACTTTTCAACGTTAAATTGGAATATACAATGGCTTTGATAAGTTTTGCCCGGCTCAAGTATGACCGAAGGCCATTGCGGTTTGTTAGGACTGTCTGGATAATGTTGTGATTCAAGGCATATTGCTGTACGTTGATTATATACAATTCCCTTCTTTCCGGAGAAGGATCCATCCAGGAAATTCCCTGTATAGACCTGAATACCCGGCTCATTTGTGTATACGGTCAATGTGATTCCGCTATCATGACATGTGAGCTTTACGGCAGGCTCATTAATATTTCCCTTAGTGTTAAGAACGTAATTGTGGTCAATGCCGTTTCCAAATTTGATTTGTTGATTGTCCATGTCAATAGCCTCATTGATGGCTTTTGCATTTCTGAAGTCCATACAATTTTCATTCAAGCATATCATTTCTCCTGTTGTCATAAATGTACTGTCTATAGGAGTAATACTATCCGCATTGACATATAGAATATTGTCTGTTATGGTGTTTTGGGGATTCCCAGACAAATTAAAATATGAATGATTGGTCATATTGATAATTGTCTTTTTATCGGTAGTGGCATCATATTTAATGTCTATACTGTTGTTGCTTAAGAGGGTATAAGTAACATGTGCGGTCACATTACCGGGGAAATCATTATCTCCATCTGCTGACTGCATGGTAAGACGAAGCGTACTGTCATTCAGCTGTTCTCCGATATATACTTGATATTGCCAGCCGAGTGGACCTCCATGTAAACAATGTCCGTAATTATTCTGCGGTAGCCTTATGGTATCACCGTCAAGAACAAATTTCCCATGTCTTATTCTGTTGGCATATCTTCCGATGGAAGCGCCAAAATCACTTGGTATATAAATATAATCTGTAATGCTGTCGAATCCTAATACAACATCCTGAAATACCCCGTTTTTATCAGGTACTGTTATTGAAACAATTCTACCTCCGAAATTTGTAATGCATACTTCCATTCCGTTATTGTTTTTCAGAGTATACAATTGTGTTGTCTTGCCATAGATTTTAGTCTTAAAATTGTCTGGATTCAATCCAGACTGAGTCAATGCATTATCTTGCGTTTTTGAATTGCAAGCAAAAACGGCAAGACATGTACTCACGCCTAAAAGTATTTTGCTTATATTTTTCATAGTGATACAATTAATTTTGTTTGAATATCTTTATATGTAGTGTATGTGCAAAAATAAAATATATGTGTTACAATAAAAAAACTTTATATGTTATTTAACACGAAAATGTATTGTACTCACTTCAATCAGGTTTTTTGATATGCCTGTTTGTTTTTAACTAAAGTTTTAATAAGGATAGACCTTCTTATCGTCTTGTATATAATTGTTGTTGTTTCAGAGAATCTTCCTTTTATGACAGCTTGCGTGATCCGTCACTAATTATCACGTCATAGACTTTAGGTGTACAATTAAATTTATGTTTATACCGGTCTGTTGTCTCA
The DNA here is from genome assembly GCA_964444735.1 of uncultured Bacteroides sp. Taxonomy (GTDB): domain Bacteria; phylum Bacteroidota; class Bacteroidia; order Bacteroidales; family Bacteroidaceae; genus Phocaeicola_A. The sequence continues at coordinate 10,467 of CAYUIJ010000046.1, forward strand.
TGTATAAAAGTGTCATATAATTCGTCTTTTATCAAATTGATAGTACATCCTCCAAATCCTCCTCCCATTATGCGTGAGCCGGTTACGCCATATTGGATTGCACATTCATTTAAGAAGTCCAGTTCTTCGCAGCTTACTTCATATAGTTTGCTCATTCCGTTGTGTGTCTCATACATTTTTTTACCCACAGTTTCGTAGTCTTCTATATCCAAGGCCTTACATACGTCACGTACTCTTTGTATTTCCTCAATAATATATTGTGCGCGCATGTAATCCTCATGGCTTATGTCTTCTTTTGCTTCGTTCAGCATATCGAAAGAGATATCGCGCAGGAATTCTACATGCGGATATTGTTTTTTTATGAAATTAACTACATTCTCACAACTTTGACGCCGTTTGTTATATGCCGATGATGCAAGCTCGTGTTTAACAACGGAATCTATAAGTACTAATTTATAGCCGATGGGCTTAAAGGGATAGTATTGATATTCCATATTGCGGCAATCTAATCTGATCAAGTTGTCTTTTTTACCGAAGACCGATGCAAACTGGTCCATTAAGCCACATTTAACGGCGCAATAATTGTGTTCTGTGGCTTGTCCGACTTTAGCAAGAGTAAACTTGTCTATTTTATTTTTACCAAAAAGATCGTTTAAAGCATAGGCATAGGTACTTTCAAGAGCAGCTGATGAAGACATGCCAGCTCCCAATGGAACATCTCCGGCAAAAGCTGTATTGAATCCTTTTACCTTTACACCCAGTTTTATCATTTCCCGACATACTCCGAAAATGTACCTGGCCCACCTGGTTTCTGGCCGGTCTTCTTCATTCAAGCCAAATTCGATGTAATCTTTTAAATCAATCGAAAAGGCTCTGACTTTGTCAGTTCCGTTTGGTCTGATTTCGGCAACCATTCCTTTGTTAATCGCTCCGGGAAAGACAAAGCCACCATTATAATCTGTATGTTCTCCAATGAGATTGATTCGTCCAGGTGAAGTGTATATTGATCCTGTGGTGCCGTCAAAATGTTTTATGAACAGGCTTCTTACATATTCTATATCCATGCAGCTTTATATTTTTGAGAAAATATTATCTATTAAAATTTCATTTTTCTACTCCGAACTTATAAATGGTTGTTTGCTTGTATACTTCACCTGGTTTCAGGACCGTGCTTGGGAAGTATGCATGGTTGGGACTGTCTGGAAAATGCTGTGCTTCAAGACATATAGCACTCCGGTCCGGATAAGTAGTTCCGTGTGAGCCTTTCATCCCGTTATTCCAGTTCGCTGTATATATTTGGAGGCCTGGCTCTGTTGTATATACTTCTAATGTCCTTCCACTTTCCGGCTCTATGCATTTGGCTGCAAAACTAAGCTCTCCAGGCTCTTGTTTATTCAAAACATAGCAATGGTCATATCCATGCCCGAAAATCAGTTGCTGACAGCTTTCGTTAATACGCTCGCCTACAGCATGTGGCGTACGGAAATCCATAGGAGTGTTTTCTACTTTAACAATTTCACCAGTTGGAATAGATACAGAATCTGTCGGAAGATAGAAGTCTGCATTGACAGTCAATATATTATTGCAAATACTTGGAGTAGGGGAACCAATTCCTGCTAAGCTGAAAAAGGCATGATTGGTTAAGTTCACGATTGTTTTTCTGTCAGTAGTCGCCTTATATTCTATTTTGAATTCGTTATTATCGCTTAATGTGTATGTCATATACACATCTAATTCTCCTGGAAATCCTTCTTCCATATTTGCGGAGATGTAATGAAAATCAATACGTGAGTTTGTTTTTCTGCTTACATCCCACACTCTTTTATGGAATCCTTTTGGGCCACCGTGTAATGAATTAGGGCCATTGTTGATAGCTAAGATATATTCCTTGCCATCCAAGATGCATTTACCTTTTGCTATGCGATTGCCATATCGACCGATCGTAGTACTTAACACGTCAACAGGACTATTCATAAGATGCCCGATACTGTCATGTCCTTGTATAACATTGGCCATATGACCTGATTTATCAGGAACCATGGCAGACAATACGGCTGCTCCATAATTGGTAACAGCTATTTCTACGTTGTTCCTATTAGAAAGGATATACAGGTCTGTCTGTTTCCCATCAACCGTTTGCTGAAAATCCTCACGTTTCAATCCCGACAGATTATTCGTGTTATTCATAATAGATTGACTTAAGTTATTATTTATGTATTGCAAATATATGCAACATCTTTTTTACTCAAAAATTATGGATGTAAAAACTTTATTCTTTGTAGAATGTAAGCAAATCGGCAACAATAAAGCTGCTTCCTCCTATATAGATGAAATCATTTTTACTCGCTTCTTTTTGAGCAATTTCTAGCGCTTCTTTTACGGTTGAAAAATATCTTCCGTTCAATCCGTGTCTTTGAGCCAACGTTTGCAGCTGCCGAGCCGGCATTGCTCTCTTTACACTGGCTTGAGTAAAGTAGTAAATGGCATCTTTCGGCATTAAACCGAGTACTCCGTTTATATCTTTATCGTTGACCATACCGAAAACGATACGTAATTCATCATATTTTTGATGCTTGAGTTGTTGTACGATATAGGAAATTCCACCTGTATTATGTCCGGTATCACATATCATTGTCGGTTGAGATTGAAGCTTTTGCCATCTTCCTTTTAGGCCGGTAAGCCCGCATACATGTGCGAAGCCTTCTCGTATGTCGGATTCATGTATATTAAGTCCTGCTTTTTGTAAGACATGGAGAGCGGATAATATAGTATTGGTGTTTTTAATTTGATAATAGCCTCCCAATTCTCCAAATAGATTATCGCATAATCTGTTTGTATAGACAAAACCTCCGTCTTTCAAAGGTATGGCATCTGTCAACCATGATTCGTCTTCTGCAAAATAAATGGGAGCTTGTTTCTCATCGGACTTCTTTTCAAATATAGGACGTGTCTCAGGGGTTGTTTCCCCTATTATTACGGGTACCTTTTCTTTTATTATACCTGCCTTCTCACTGGCAATTTGTACCAATGTATTGCCCAGGAATTGCATGTGATCAAAACTGATATTGGTAATGATTCCCAATATGGGAGTTATAATATTTGTGCAGTCCAACCTCCCTCCAAGACCAACTTCAATGACTGCGATATCTATGTTTTGTTCTGCAAAATGGTTAAATGCCATAGCTGTAACCAGTTCGAAAAATGACGGGTGCAATGGTTCAAAGAAAGAGCGTTCTTTTTCAACAAAACGGACTACGCTTTCTTCGGATACAGGCATACCGTTTACACGTATACGCTCTCTGAAATCAACGAGATGGGGTGATGTGTATAACCCGATCCTGTAACCGGCATGCTGAAGGATTGCCGCTAATGTATGCGAACAAGATCCCTTACCATTAGTTCCTGCAATATGAATGGTCTTATATTTTTGATGAGGATGTCTAAAATGCTCATCCAATATATAAGTGTTTTTTAGTCCCTCTTTATAGGCATCTTTTCCTGTTTGTTGAAACAATGGGGTGCTGTTATATAAATAAGAAAGCGTTTCTTCGTAGTTCATGGTGTTTTAGGGATATTTAAAAAGAGGGCATTCCAGTGAGAACGTCCTCTTTTTATAAAGAGCTTCAATCAAAAAAGTTCCTGAATTTGCGGAATATTTTTTCCTTAATGCTGACACTTGGCTTGAAATTATCTGAATCCTGTATCTTTTCCAATGCGGCCTTTTCTTCTTTGGAAAGCGTTTCGGGGATATAAACGCTTATGTTAACGAGCAAATCCCCGGTTCCATATCCATTTACGCTTGGTAATCCTTTGCCTCTTAAACGAAGAACTTTTCCTGGCTGAGTACCTGGCTCTATTTTTACTTTGACTTTACCATCGATAGTAGGAATTTCTGCACTTCCACCCAATGCGGCAGTTGGTACATTTAAAAGTAAATTATACACCAGATCATTCTCGTCACGAATTAGTTCCGGATGCGGCTCTTCTTCTATCTGAATCAGTAAATCACCGTTTACCCCATTGTGTTTTCCGGCGTTACCTTTCTCTCTCATGGACAGTTGCATTCCTTCTGCAACACCTGCCGGAATTTTAACTTCTACTACCTCTTCACCGTATACAATACCTTCTCCGCCACATTCCCTGCATTTGTTTTTAATGATTTTTCCTTCGCCATTACATTGAGGGCAAACACTTTGGGTTTGCATCATTCCAAATATGCTTTGTTGTGTGCGGAGTATATGGCCACTTCCCTTACACATAGGACATGTGTCCGTTCTTCCCCCCTCAGCGCCTGTACCATGACAATAAGGACATGGAATAAATTTTTTGAGTTTGAATTTTTTGGTGGTTCCGCCGGCAATATCTTTCAAAGTAAGTTTTACTTTAATCCGTATATCAGAACCTTTAAACTTGCGCGGCTCTTCTTGTGCGCTACCGCCGAATCCTCCGAATCCTCCGAATCCGCCATGTCCTCCGAATATGTCGCCAAACATAGAGAAAATATCATCCATAGACATCCCCCCTCCGCTGAAACCGCCGAATCCTCCGGCTCCGTTAACGCCTTCCGGCCCGAATTGGTCGTAGCGTGCACGTTTTTCAGGGTTGCTTAAAACCTCATAAGCCTCGGCCGCTTCTTTGAATTTTTCTTCAGCGACTTTGTCTCCCGGATTTTTGTCGGGGTGATATTGTATCGCTTTTTTTCTATATGCTTTCTTTATTTCGTCTGCACTGGCCGATTTATCCACTTCCAATACTTCATAATAGTCTCTTTTTGCCATTTGTATCGCTTTTTAAAGTTTTCATTATTGTGCTACTGCCACTTTTGCATGACGGATAACTTTGTCATTTAGTAAATAGCCAGTTTGTACACACTCTATTATCTTTCCCTTTTGCATTTCATCAGTTGCCGGCAACATGGCAATTGCTTCATGATAATCTGTGTTGAAATCAACATTTTCGGTTTCAATTTTGCTAAGTCCTTCTTTAGATAATGTTTTCAGGAACTTATTGTTGATTAATTCAACACCTTCTCGTAAAGCATCTGCGTCATTTAACTTATGCATGTTTGATATGGCCCTTTCCATGTCATCTAAGATTGGCAGAATGGCTAATATGGTTTTTTCTGCTCCGTTTTTTATAATTTCTGCTTTTTCCTTATTGGTACGCTTGCGGAAATTATCAAATTCTGCAGATAAACGCAGATATTTATCTTGTAATTTTTCAATTTTACTTTCCGCCTCTTTCAGGTTTTGCTGCAATTTTTCTTCGTTAGAAAGTTCTTCTTCCCGAGTTTCTTCTTGTCGGATATCTTCTGTGGAAGAATTATTCTGTTGTATTTCCTCATTGGAAACTTTTTCTTGCTCCATGTTTTCGTTTTTTGTTGAATTCATGTCTTCGAGTTTTATATAGATTATTATTAGCTTAAAGTGTGTTTATAATAGATATTTCTATTACTACAAAATGTTTGCCATGCATGCCTTTAAATAATTGGACCTGTAAAATTATATATTTTTACTGTCAGTATGACACTTTATTTACAACTATGTACCGATTCTACAGTTCGTTGTTTCCGCACAAAAAACAACAGGTTACGAAAAAATTAATCCAAGTCGTATTCGGTTGCCTTACACGCATATCCGATGCGGAAACGCAGGGTGCGTATCACCATGAAGCACCCATTCCTTTTCGGTAATCTCACCCTCAATATCCTCACGGTCTTGATGTAAGTAGCCGGAAGGCTTCAGCCTGTTGACTTGTCTGCAGACCGGTTACGGCATGCCGCGCATAACCTTTTTCCCGTTTCTGCGGCCGCCTTGGCGGATGTATTCGTTGAAGTTAATCATATCCATTTAAACGTATGGCTGGCATCGTCTTTATCCGTTATGCATAATTCTCATAACCGCTATCTGATTATTTTGATATTCAAATAAATTTCAATGCCGCATCTTCTCCTTGTTCGATGGCCGTTTCTATCCTTTTCCCTCATCCGTTGCATACACGGGCAGACACTCTCCTTAGGAGTTCTTTGCATACATGCAATCTTGCATAACGGACAGACTAATTTGCGCATGTCGGCTGGCTGATTTGATAGTGAGACTTCTTTTTAACCTTATTGTATACATGGATGGATGCGGGAATGAGGAACAGACAGGCTGCTATCCAAGCGGTGGGATCACCGAAACATACTGCAATATATCCGTATGCGGGAACTGCGAAAACGCTGACCATGATACGTGCAATCATTTCAGACACTCCCGACAGCATGGCCAGAACAGTATATCCCACTCCCTGTATGCTGTAACGGAGAATACTTAGCAGACCCAGCATCGGAAAAAAGAAAGCGGCAACATGCAGGAACAGCTCTGTATCTTTGATGATTCCTGTTTCAGCAGGTGATATAAAGAGCAAGGCAAGGTGTTTAGATGCGGTCATCAATACGATGAAATTGAATATTACGTATATAATCATCATAATAATACTTGATTTTACGCCGTCTTTTATACGCTCGGGCTTACCTGCACCGTAGTTTTGTCCGCAATAGGTAGCCATGGCCATTCCCAGACTGTCAAGCGGGCAGAGGAAAAACATCTTGATACGCATTGCAGATGTGAAGGCAGCTACGCAAGCTGTTCCCAGCGCGTTGTTGGCACTTTGCAGCATGATACTTCCGATGGCGGTGATGGAGAACTGCAATCCCATAGGAACTCCAATGCCTAATAAGTTGGCTGCCAGATGCCGGTTAAAACGTTTTTCAAGCGAAGTGCTTTGCAGAATATTGAACTTGCGTATCATGTAATGGTAACATAAGAAAGTTGATACGCCCTGTGAGAATACGGTGGCGATAGCTGTTCCTGCCACTCCCCATCTGAAAACCAGAATGCAAACCAGGTCAAGGATGATATTCAATACGGTAGAAAAAAGCAAAAACCAGAAAGGTGTTTTGCTGTCGCCCAATGCACGGATTATGCATGAAAACAAGTTGTAAAAGAATGTACACGGTACTCCGATAAAGGTAATGAGAAGATAAATGTAAGCTCCTTCGAAAATATTTTCCGGAGTCCGCATGGTGCGTAAAATATAGCCGCACATTGATCCGGTGATGATGGCTATGATGACCGACATTACAATTGCCAGTTTCAGACTGACCCATACGTATTTGCGCATGGTACTGTAATCATGCGCACCGAACTTTTGCGCTATGGGAATTCCGAATCCGCCACAACATCCGTTACAGAATCCCAGTATGAGAAATATTACAGAACTGCTGGCTCCTACAGATGCCAATGCGTTTATACCCAAAATTTTTCCTACAATAGCGGCATCTGCCAGTGAATAGGTTTGTTGCAGGAGATTTCCCAATAAAAGCGGTAGCGTAAAGTTGAATATAAGGGGCATGGAAGGCCCTGAAGTCATTTCTTTTGTATTTGCCATAGTCTTTTCAAAAAAAGTTGTGCAAAGATAGTGAAAGGTGAGAGTGAGTCAATTGAAAAAACATAGTTTTCAGTTTGAGTATGCCGAACCGCGTCCTATCTTATCCGAAGATAAATGAAAAGCCGGACCAAGAGCCAAAATATTCTGACTCACGTTAAGTTATATATTTGTATTGTTTAAAGACTGCGGAATGAATGATGCTTTTTTATGTTTGGCTTTTATATTGATTTAGCTGAATGTTGAGCTTTTTGTTCTTTCCTGTTGCTCGTTTTTCAATGATGGCTATGAGATCCATAAGTTGAAAGGTGGGGGGGAAAAAAAAGTGAGGAGGAATACCCTATATTGTAATTGCCATACGGAATCTAATTTGTGAAAGG
>CAYUIJ010000047.1:0-18235 GCA_964444735.1 uncultured Bacteroides sp.
CAACCCCGTGCAGTGTTAAATAAATTAACGGACATTATGCGGATAATCATTTTCTAATTTCACAGCAAAGTGTTAAAAAAAGGAATTGGGGTTACAAATATATTGTTGAGATTTTTCAGAATGTTATTTTTTTATTACTATTTTCGCAATCTCATGTTGAGGCATGAAAGATATATTAAGAAAGCATTTAATTGTCGTTTAAATAGCGACTAAATGCACGTATTTTTCACCTAGTAAATAAATATTAAAAATACACATTCTAATTTCACGCGATGTACAATCTAATTTCACGCTCATATACCGCCACCAATAATTTATAGAAATTCCACACACAAGAAGTCTTCTTTATCATAATGACTTCAAAATATATCATTTAAGATTAGCCTCACGCTTGCAAAGCTAAAGATAAATTCTGTAATAATTCTATAATATCAGACTTCTTTACCTAAAGACTGTCGTTTATAACCGAAAAAACGACTATTTCTTCAAAGTCTCAAGTTTATTTCTGTAATAAAGCTCCACATCTTTCCAATGATAATAGGGAGCAACATCACTTTTAACAGGAAGTTTCGTTTCACGTTCATTGAGTAGGACTTTGACTAAAATATCATCATTTCCCTTTTTTCTATAGAATACAAACTGTACGTTACCGGCCATCGGGAAAATCTTATAATTACGCCATATCGCATCAAGTTTATCAAGGTCGTCTGTTTGGTATCCGCAATCATCCAGTTCCAATAGGCATGCCAAAGGAAGAAGGCAGGATTCATGTCCGAAACGCAAAGTGACATAACTGTCTTTCCTTACAACACAGGTATCTGCCGTATTCAATATATTTTCCAACAGATTGGCTTCCACAGACGGCATTTCTCCCTTGGTCAAAGGAGACGGTCCGAAAGAGATATACCAGCCTCTGTTACTCAACTGCCACAAATCGTAGCACTCTTCTTTTGTAAAAAGAGAATAAAGCTCCAAATCGGTATCATGACTCTGCATATTGCTTGCCACATCGAAAAGCGAAGTCATCAGTTCGCATGCATCCACTTTCCATTTCAAATAGTCCGCATTGGTAAACAATGTTTTCATCAAACGTTCAGGATGTATATGCTCCTTTCTGATAGCCTCTTTTGCAGCTTTCACTTCCGGTGACTTACGCATTTCCTTGATATGCGGATCACCGCTAAAGTTCATATAGTACATATCATGATAGCTGGCGTCGTTTTTAAACCGTAACTTCGGATTCAACGCCTGTAATTGATTACATTCGGCCATCATGGATAAAATGCAGCGTATAACCACTGTGGAACGTGCATCAATCTCAACCTGCCCTTTAAAGATTTCGGGAAAATTCTTGTACATCCTTTCAGCAATTCCCTTGTGCTGACGTGCACCCAACGGGGTAAGTTCACCATATCTGCCTTTTGCCATACGCGACATGCTGTCAAGTACACAAAGCGTTTTTTTGCCAAGCCCGGTAAGTACCCCGTTACGGTCGGCTTCACGCATTACTTCCAATGGTTGCTCATAATCATCGGGGTCGATAAGAAAACGGGAACCGTGACGGGCGTAGTGGCTTAAATAAAAAGGGTTGTAACCGGCAGGCGGAGCAGTCTGTACGGCAGTAACCGCCGGATAAGCATAGTAATTGGCGGCAGAACGATGGACATCCGCGAAAATCTCTTCTTTAGCAGTCTGGGCACTTATGCCAAGCAATAGAAGACAAAGGACTGACAATAAAAACAAACGTTTCATAATTGTTTATTTTAGTAATTTACTCGTGTGAGATTTCTTTTAGGTACTTCTCTATCTTTTCAAAAAAGAAAGCCAGATGCGAACCATCTACAAAAGCGTGATTCACATATATGGAAAGCGGAAAGACCAGACGTTCTCCACGAGGTACCACCTTACTGGCGGTCATTAGCGGATGGCACGGCTCTTTCATTAAAAAATGTCTCATGATATTCAAAAAACTATTTTTCAGGGCAAAAAGCTTTGCATACAGAGCGATACCGAAGCACCGCTTTCGGTGTTTCTTTTTCATTGTTAATTGATTTTTTAAGAGGCGAGAAAGGCCATTTGCTTTTCCGCCTCGGGTTTGCACAACAAAGATAAGAATATTTGGTATACTTGTGCGCTTCTTGAGGTTAAATAATATTAAAAAAACTCTTTTTGCCCCGAAGGCAGCATCATGGAAGGACTGATGGAATTTGCTTCGTCAGTCCCGGAATTCAGAAGAACCAACAAAGACAATATCCGGCATAGACTCGCTGATATCATTATCCTCATCGTGCTCGGGCGTGCGTCAAAATGCGCCGGACGCAGGGAGATAATAGAATTCGGCAGGCATAATCTCAAACGATTCCGAACAATGGGCATGCCGAGGAACGGCGTACCTTCGGAATCCATACTCTCTCGCGTGGAGCAGGGCATTGACGGCCTTTGCCTGGCAGACAGGATGACGGATTTTGCTGCCGGATTCCGGAAGGAGTTATTCAGGCCGGACAATGGACCGGAGATAGTCTGCGTGGACGGAAAGGCCGTGCGGGGTACCGTACAGGAGAACGGACGCAATCCGGACGTCGTTTCTGCATATTCATCCGACACCGGCATCACGCTGGCCACGGAAGCCTGCCGGGAAAAAGCAATGAGATAACAGCGGTCCCTGTGCTGCTTGACAAGCTGGATATAGCCGGATGTGTGGTCACGGCGGACGCGATGTCCATGCAAAGGGATATCGTTGATAAAATCAGGGAGAAGAAAGGCGATTTTGTCATAGAGCTCAAGGCTAACCAGCGGCCGCTGCGGCATGGCATCGAGGACAGGAGCAAATCGCACGCTCCCGTGCAGGTGTTTACCGAAGGACCGGTTCTGGAACATGGCAGGATAGAAACAAGACCCTATCGCGTATGCGACGGACTGGACCTTATCGCGGACAGGGAGAAGCGGGGTGGCGACCTGACCGTGGTGGAGTTCGAGTCCGAAACGGCGAAGAAATCCACAGGTGCGCACACGGGAGAGACACGTTTGCATATATCAAGCCTGCATGCCGATGCGTCATGGCTGGGAGCCGTGATACGGAGGCACTGGTCGGTGGAAAGTATGCACTGGCCTCTTGACTGCAACTTCCTGCAGGATAAAATAAAACGCAAAACAACAAGGGCGGCGCGGAATCTTGGCACCCTGCAGAGAATCGTTCATGCGCTGTTCGCCATATGGAGAGGACGATACAAGAAACGATCAGACAAGGCAAAGGGCATCCAAGTCTGATGAGAAGCATCGCCATGAGCTTTACGAGGCCCTTGCACTTTCTGGCACAAAATGATAAAAATTAAAATTTGGTCTAAAGACAATTGCTTGATATACAAAATATAATGAGTTCCCTGATTCGAACCGAACCGGATAGGGGCAATATCGCTATATTTTCAAGTTAAATGAAAGAGCCGTGTGAAAAAAATAGTCAGGATGAAAAAATAATGTGATATGGAATGTGGCTTTTATTTTTAGAAACGTCTTATTGATAGCTACGAGAGGAAAACACATTTATTAATCTTTAAATAATACAAGCCATGGGAAAGACATAATCAGTGAATTTTATTTCCGAAAAAACTGATAAAAAAGGAAGGTCTGACTCACCTTCCTTTCCAAAGATTCAGTTATTCGTTAATCAACTTATTTGTAGAACTATTTGTAGAACCAATAACCAAACATGTAAAGGTTTGAAACTTATTTCAATTAGAAATGAAAAAGAGAATTAATGTACCTGCGAATGTAAAAATGGGGAGAATTTGTGCTATATGGTTGTTTTGTATAGCTCTGCAAGCCGTCAGTATACCTATCCTTGCACAATCCGCCAAAATTACATTACGACGGAAGAACGTGACTGTAGAGGAGGTCTTGACTAGTATCGAAAATCAGACAGAATATCGCTTCCTGTATAACAAAGATATTGTTGATGCTAGCCGTATAGTAAGCATTTCTGTGAAGAATGAACAGATGACTCTGGTACTGGATAAACTTTTTAAAGGCGAAGGAGTATCTTATACGATTGAAAAACGCCAGATTGTATTAAACAAGGTTTCATCTCAACAGCAGGATAACAAGCCGACAGTCAAGGTGACAGGAAAGGTCGTGGACGAATCTGGAGAGACTCTTCCGGGAGTGACTGTGATGATAGAGGGGGTGACTCAAGGAACCATCACTGGTATAGACGGCAATTATCAGTTGCAGGTTCCGGAAGGTTCGACACTGAAATTTACTTCAATAGGTTACACTACATATACGCAGAAAATAACTAGGCCGATGACGTTGAACGTGACGATGAAAGAAGATTCAAAACAATTGGATGAGGTTGTTGTTGTAGGTTATGGAACGACCACCCGTAAGAATCTGACCACTTCTATTGCAACGGTCAAAACAGAAAAAACATCAAGAACCGCAACAAGCAATATGTCACAGATGCTGCTTGGGCGGGCCGCCGGGCTGGAGGCTACATTAACAAGTCCACAACCGGGTGGAGCAGTTGATCTTTCAATCCGTGGTGCAGGAACTCCTATATTTATTGTGGATGGAGTGATGATGCCTTCCACTTCTTTAGAGGTTGGAAACGGAAATCAGGTCATGCCTAATTCGATCAGTCGTTCGGGGTTGGCCGGACTTAATCCTGCTGATATTGAATCTATTGAAGTATTAAAGGATGCCTCTGCCTCCATTTATGGAATTGGCGCGGCCAATGGAGTCGTATTAATCACCACGAAGAAAGGTAGTGAAACCCGTCCACAAATCACTTATGAAGGAAATTATTCTATTGTGAAAAACTATCCGTATCTGGAGCCTTTGAGCGGAGAGGAATATATGAATGTTGCTAACATTTTCAATAAAGAAAACTATTTATTTACGAACGGCATGTATCCCTATGGCGATAAACCTTTTGATAATAAATGGGTACCTCAATTTTCACCTCAACAGATAGCTGCCGCTCAAACAACAGACTGGCTGGATTGTGTGTTGAAAGATGGTAGTATCAATAACCATAACATCACAATTACAGGAGGATCTAAACTACTGAAATATTACTTGTCCGGAAACTATTATAAACAGGAAGGTACGGTAGAAAACTCTGCAATGGAGCGTTATGCTCTTCGGACGAACATATTTTCACAATTGCTTCCATTTCTTAAATTGACTGCAATTGTCAATGTAAATGAGAATGAATATACAAACTCAACTTCCGGTGGTGGAGGTGGTGGTAATGGTTATGATGCTATCCAATCGGCATTGACTTATCCTTCTTATTTGCCGATCAGGGATGCGGCAGGAAATCCTACTTTATATTCGAACTATCCCAATCCTGCAGAAATGGTAAAAGTGAGCGACCACACCAAAACGAGCGGTTATTATCTAAACTTTGCTGCCGATGTAGATATAATCAAGGATATGCTGTCGTTCCGTTTGATGTATGGTATTAATAAGGAGAATGCTAATCGTAACCTGTATATTCCTTCTGATATTTATTTTATGGATATGTATAAATCGAGAGGACATCTGGGATATGTTGAGCGTAGAAACCAAACCATGGAAGGTACACTGACTTTCAAAAAGCAGTTTGGAGATTTGTTGCGTGTTGATGCCGTAGTTGGTATGGGAAGATATACAAACGATTCAAATGGACTTGAACTTGACTACGAGCAGATTAACGATCACATTGCGGCTGATAAAGTGGAGGCAGCGGAAGGTGTTTTCTATCCGACTTCTTTCAGAACAGCCGACGAACGTCGTTCTCAATTTGCCAGGGCAAGTGTGGATTTGCTTGACAGGTATGTGGTTGCGTCTACTATCCGCCGGGATGGAACGGACAAATTTTTTCCGGGAAAGAAATATGCCTATTTCCCTTCAGTGTCATTAGCCTGGAAATTATCTAACGAACCGTTTATGAAGAATATATCATGGATTGACCAGTTGAAGATTCGTGGCAGTTATGGACAGACAGGTAATGACAACCTGGGCAGTTCACTTTATGGAATTTTTAGCCTGGCAGCACAATACATTAAATTCTCTAACAATTCAGTAACTTATGTACCCTATCTGCTTAGCGGTCCTGATTACCCGAATGTAACTTGGGAAAAGACTACCATGAAGAATATAGGTGTAGACTTTTCTGTGTTGAAGGATAGAATCTGGGGAAGTTTCGATATGTTCCGTAATGATGTAACCAATTTGCTGGGATATGATTCTTCCTCTCCGCTTAGTATGACATCTTCTGTCCCGATGAACTATGGACATTGTGTACGTTATGGATGGGATGCAACTATCAATTCACTTAACTATGAAATCCCCCGTGTGTTTAAGTGGACGTCACAATTGACCTTATCACATCATAATGCCGTTTGGAAAGAACGGATGCCCAACTATTATTATGAAGAATATCGAATCCGTAAAAACGAGCCGGTGAATGCTTATTACTATTATGAAACGGAAGGCATAATCAATATAGATAAAAGCAATATGCCCGAATCGCAGAAATCTTTACCGGCAGATGCACAACAGCCCGGTTATCCGATTATTAAGGATGCGAATGGGGATAATAAAATAACGATTGATGATGTAAAGATGCGGAATACACTTCCGAAAATTCACATCGGATTTGGGAATACGTTCGTATACAAAGATTTCGATCTGGATATATTTATGTATGGACAATTCGGGCGTACACGTTATAATTATGCATATAGTTGGGCACTTGTCGGAGATGTGTATTACACAAGCCCGAAGAACTCGAACAAATATGTATATACTATCTGGAACTCTCAAACGAACCAGGATGGAAACCGGCGTGGCATTGCTTCGACAAAGGCTGTCGCTTTACCCGGCAACGTAGGTTTTGAAGAAGATTATCAGAATGCTTCGTTCGTACGTGTTAGGAATATTACTTTGGGATATAATCTCTCGGGGAAGAAGCTGGGAAGAATAGGTGATTATGTAAGTTCTATCCGTGTTTTTATTGATTGTCAGAATCCGTTGACTTTTACCAAGTTTGTTGGGGTCGATCCTGAAATAAAGACGGGTGGCGACGGCTCCAAGGCGGAATATCCGATGACAAGAACATACTCCTTCGGAGCAAAGATATGTTTTTAAGAGAACCTGTAACGAAAGAAAAAATTGAAAATATGAGCAAGAATAAATTATTTAAAGTATTTATCATGATTGCATTTATCATGTGCAGTTGTGAGGATAATTTTGATCCGAAGATGTATGGCACATTGAATTTTTCTAATTATCCGGTGACTGAAGCCGAATACGAATCATTTATGATGACCTGCTATATGCCTTTTACTACTACATGGACCTATTGGATTGGTGCCGGTACGAGTGGCAACCAGCATGGTTGGTATATACCTGCCGGAGGTGTACTGAAATTCTTTGATTATCCGACCGATGAGATGGCGGTGTGGAATAATGGTTGGGGAGGTGGATACTATTTCCTTTCCAAAGCCGATTTCAGTCAGTGTGTCTATTATACGAGTGGTACGTTAAGTGACGAAAGGCCGAATCATTTTCCGAAAGTAAGTGAGATTTCCTACTTCACCAATGTGATTGGTACTTTGGAGAAAGCTTCTACCGAGGTCGTTTCCGAGGAACGTAAAAGGGAGTTTATTGCCGAAGCCCGTCTTTGCCGGGGATTGATGATGTATTATTTATTGCATGTATATGGACCTGTTCCTGTGATTGTTGATCCGAACGATCTGATTAATCCTTCAAAACTGGAGAATCTGGTACGTCCGACATTGCAGCAAATGACGGAATGGATTATGGCTGATTTTGATTATGCTTATCAGTATATTGCAGATACGCAGCCGGAACAAGGACGTTACAATAAGGACTATGCGCGTGTGTGCATCATGCGGCATTGCTTGAATGAAGGCTATTATATGTCCGGTTATTATCAGAAAGCGATTGATATGTATAGCGAGTTGAAGGGGCGGTATAGCCTTTTCAAAAAAGGAGATAATCCTTATATCGAGCAATTTAAAAATGCCAATAACTTCAATTCGGAAGTGATTATGGCTGTCAGTTGTGATGAAACGGCGGATGGTACGAATAAGTCCGGTAATTTTAATCCACTGATGATGCTCGCTACTCCTGATAATGCGGCGAGAGTGGACGATCAGGGAAATCCCACTCCTTTTTATCTGCAAGGGCCGGGATGGGGACAAACCTTTAACGTGTCTCCGAAATTCTGGGATACGTATGATCCTTCGGATAAGCGTCGTGATGTTATCCTGACTAAATATTATACGACAGCCGGAACTTGGATTGACCGGAATACAACCACATGGGACGGATTTATCATTAATAAATTCCCGGTTGAAACAGCTACGGCTTTTCAGGGGACTGATATACCGTTGGCCCGTTATGCGGATGTCTTGTTGATGTATGCGGAAGCTGAAGTTCGTAAAAACAATGCTGCTCCGTCTGCTGACGCTGTTGCTGCAGTGAATGAAGTGCGTAAACGCGCCGGACTGGATGATCTTCCGACATCGGCAACAGCTAGTGCCGAAGCTTTCCTGGATGCTTTACTTACCGAAAGAGGACATGAAATGTTGTATGAAGGAATGCGTAAAATAGACCTCATCCGGTTTAATCAATATGCACAGCGTACGGCGAAGATAAAAGGAGTGGCTCCTACACATCAATATGTGCCTATTCCCAATTATGCGGTTCAGCAAGCTTCGGAATCATATGGAAAAGTGTTGGTACAGACATTTGAGCGTGAGGGATGGAAAGCAGATCTTGCGGCAGCTCGCAATTAATGTCGTTATTCATGATTGTTAAACTAGAAATCTTAAGAAAAATGAAAAAGATATACGTACTATTCATATCATCGTTACTGCTCTTTTCGTGTGCAAAAGATGATATTAGTAAGCCAAGTGAATGGCCGGAGTGGCCTACGCCTTCAAAACCTAAAATAGAAAATGCTGTATTGCGGGGAGTGAATGGTGAAACAGTTGTGGCGGCTGGTGATAAAGTTAAATTCACTGCACAGATAAGTGATGAGTATAATGATTTGGTTTCATTCCAATTACTGATAACAATGGATGGAGCCGAGATTTTGAACTTGTCCAAGGGATTGAGCGGACGCTCTGCAGTTATTGAAGAGGAAGCAACTTTGCCCTTTGTTGCCGGTTTTCAGAACGGACGTCCTGTGGTAAGCATCAAAGCTGTAAATGATTTAGGAGGCAATGAATCGACCCTGACCTTGGATGAGGCCGCAAGTGTGGCGGTGACCCGTCCGGAAACACCTTCCAAATTATACCTTGTTGATGATTTGGGAAATGTGTATGAAATGGACAAGGAGAATCAGAATGAAACGGATTATAGTTTCCGGACGAGTGCAGCGGATTTGACTGGGATTGGAGACCATTTTAAAGTTACCGAAAAGATAGTAAACAATAAACCTGATTATTCCGGTTTGGTATGGGGGTATTCGGACAATAAGATTTCGATCGTGACTGATGATACAGCTACTTCGATTCCGACTCCTAAGGTGGGGAGTTATATATTGGAGAATATCACTTTTGATATGTTGAGTTTCTCGATCGATAAGACACTAACATATAGCATTGATATTGACAAGTCCCAATTCTTTGATGTGGGAGGTGGATATATTCAGTTGGATATTGAATTGGTAGAGAGTGCCAAGATTAAATTTATAGATTTTGGCAGTGATGTCACCAATATGCTTCGGCCCGAATTTTTTAAAGATGTTTCAGGGAGTAAAGCAAAATTCGATGGCCCGTCGGTACTTTATAACTTGAAATATAATACATCAAATGGTTTCATGTATATGGAACGGCCGCGGGATGTTTTCTATCCGGAGGTGATGTATATTCTTGGTACTGGAGTTGGCTTTCCACGTGAACCTTATGTGGCTACGCTTGCTTGGGACTTCGCATATCCTCACCAATGGTTCTTCTTTAAAAAGGTCGGTGCAAGTACTTTTGAAGCAGTCGTATACATTGACCAAACGATGGGATTTAAATTTTATAAAGGATATGGTTGGGCACAAGAGGAGGATACAAAGAATTTATATACAGTGGAGCCTGTTAACTTGATAACAAGAAATGCTTCCGGTGATCTGATTCCGGGTCCTGATTTTAAAGCTGGACTTTATACGATACATATTGATAAAGCCAAAGAAGTGATACGATTGATTCCTTATAATTAAGAGAGAATCAATATTAATAGTCTTTAATTTAATATTCAATAGAATTATGTATATATCAATGAAAGCATATAGTAAGAAGTTATTGGTTGCATTCTTTTTTTCGATGTTGCCAATGGTATTGATGTTTTGTTCGATGGATCCGGAGAAAGCCTCTTTCTCTATTTCCGGAGATTTAGGGAAGTTGCAGATCAGCAATGACGGGTTTACGGAAGTTTATTCGATAAAGTCTAATACGGAGTGGAAATTTGTTAACGAGACCGATCAGTCTTGGGCTACCATTTCTCCGACTAAAGGGAGCGGGAACGGAAAAGTGACAATTACTGCAAGTGCGAATGCGGGAGCCGGACGTACGGCTGTATTCCGTGTGGTACCTAATGGGGTGAAGACACAGGAAATAGAGATTGTTCAGGGCAACTCCTATATCCCTACAACTGATGGGGAGTTCCCGATTATAGCATGGACTGGGGTGGAAGCGGACAAGTCGTTGGAGAAATTTCCGGTAATGAAAGCATCCGGCATTGATATTTATCTGGGATGGTATGATGATTTGGAGACAACATTGAAGGCACTTGACGCTGCACAGAAAACCGGAGTGAAAATGATAACTTCTTGTAAGGATCTTTTGTCTGTTGCTACTGCTGAAGAGGTTGTAAAAGCAATGATGAACCATCCGGCTTTGTATGCCTATCATTTGAAGGACGAACCGGAAGTGGATGATTTGCCGGGTTTGGGCGAATTGGTGAAGAAGATTAAAACCATCGACAGTCATCATCCTTGTTATATAAATCTGTACCCCAACTGGGCCTGGGGAAAAGAACTTTATTCTGAAAATGTAAAATCTTTTATAGAGCAGGTGCCTGTACCGTTTATATCGTTTGACAATTATCCTATTGTATCTATAAATGGTGCTCCCAGCATTGTCCGCCCAGACTGGTATCGAAATTTGGAAGAAATATCAGTGGCTGCCAAAGAGAGTAATAAACCTTTTTGGGCGTTTGCACTTGCGCTTTCCCATAAACTAGATGAAACTCATTTTTATAAAATACCGACATTGCCTGAGTTGAGATTACAAGTTTTCAGCAATCTAGCTTACGGTGCACAGGCAATCCAGTATTTTACTTATCACGGACTTCAACATGATGAGCCGACCGAAGTATATGATTTGGTTAAGACTGTCAATCAGGAGGTGCAACAGCTTGCAGGTATATTCTTGGGAGCGCAGGTTATTTCAGTGTCTCATACCGGAAGTGAAATACCGGAAGGAACTAGAGTGTTGGGAAGTTTGCCGGTTCCTATAAAATCATTGACAACGAGTGATACGGGTGCTGTTGTTTCTGTATTGGAAAAAGATAATAACCAGTATCTTGTAGTTGTGAATAAGGATTTTCGTAATGTGATGAATCTGACAATTGATGTGGACGGTTCTGTAAGCAGGGTGCTGAAGGATGGTTCAACTGTAAGTCTGGACGGTTCTACGATAGCGGTTGAACCGGGGGATATGGTCATATTTACATGGAGAAAATGAATAAATTCTAATTAGATAAAGTAAAATTCGATTATGAAAAAGATATTACTCTTATTTTTTATTGGCATTATGTTAATTGCCTGCAGTCAGAAAACAGTCTCAGTTCGTGAAGTCTGGACAAAAGAGCAGGCAAATGAATGGTATCAACAATGGGGATGGCTCCGTGGGTGTGATTTTATTCCGAGCACGGCAATCAACCAATTGGAGATGTGGCAGGCTGATACTTTTGATCCGGTGACTATTGACCGTGAACTAGGCTGGGCAGAAGACATCGGAATGAATTGTATGCGTGTATATTTGCACCATCTGGCTTGGGAAACGGATCAGGAAGGTTTTAAGAAACGTCTTAATGAATACCTTACTATTGCCGACAAGCATCATATCTCTACCATCTTTGTCTTCTTGGATGATTGCTGGAATCCTACTTATCAGGCAGGAAAACAACCGGAACCACAACCGGGAGTACATAATTCGGGATGGGCGCGTGATCCGGGAGATCTGTATTATAAAGGTGATACGGCAGTGATACTTCCGGTCTTGGAGAATTATGTGAAAGACATTCTTACCACCTTTAAGGATGATAAGAGAATTGTGTTGTGGGATCTATATAATGAGCCCGGTGGTTCGGGTGGATATAGATACGGTGAAAAAAGTCTGCCGTTATTGCAGAAGATATTTACGTGGGGACGAATGGTTAACCCGTCGCAACCTTTGTCGGCCGGAATCTGGGATATGAGTTTAACTAATTTGAATAAGTTTCAGTTGGAAAATTCGGACGTGATAACCTATCACACATATGAAGATTTGGATTCGCATCGACAGCTCATTGACACGTTGAAACAATATGGGCGTCCGATGATTTGCACGGAATATATGGCACGTACTCAAAACAGTATTTTTCAGGATATCATGCCAATGCTGAAGAAAGAAAATATTGGTGCAATCAACTGGGGACTTGTAGCCGGAAAGACAAATACAATCTTTGCATGGGATACTCCGTTGCCTGACGTAGCTGAACCGTCCTTGTGGTTTCATGATATTTTCCGTGGCGATGGGACACCTTATTCAATAGAAGAAGTGGAATGTATTCGTTCATTAACAAAATAATTCCCTTATGATAACTATGAGGAATATATGGATAATGATGTTGGGAATATGCTTGTTTGGTTGTGGGGCTGGTAAACAGCCCCCTTCCTCACAGCTCTCTTTAATATGGAAACTGGAAAAAGATAGTGTAGAAGCTAGATATTTTAAGAATACATTCTGTTTGACGAATAACGAGAATAAAGCTCTGGCTGATAATTGGGTGATCTATTTTAATCAGACGCCAATTTATTATCAACAACCTATTAATGCACCGTTGGAAATTGAATGTATCGGTTCGACTTACTATAAAATGTATCCTACTGAACACTATCAGGCGTTGGCACCGAGTGAAACACTCTCTTTTACTATATTGAGTGAAGGAAATGTGATTAATGTATCTTCGGTTCCTGAAGGGGCTTATATGGTAGCTACCGATGAAAAAGAGAAAATGTTGCAGCCGCAAAATATTCCGATTGAGATCGGGCTTTTTAGATCCGATGTTCAATGGATCAGTTCGAAGAACAGTTTTCCCTATGCAGATGGAAATTATTTGTATAAGCAGAATGATGATTTCAGCAAGCCTGTAGATTGCGATATGCTTTCTCTCTTTCCTACTCCTAAAAAAGTAGAGAAGACGGGTGGTGTTTCTACTTTCTCTCCAAAGGTAGGTCTGAAGTTTGACGGTGTATTTAAAGAAGAAGCTCTTTTGTTGAAAAAGCAATTGACTTCACTGTTTGGATGTATCGTTTCTGACAAAGATGAAGAAACAATCATTGAATTGAAGAAAACAGAGCTTCCTGCCACCTGCCAATATCTGGATGAGTATTACGAAATTGTGATAAAGAATGTTCGCTTTCAACCCGTGCGCGAGGCGGATGCCTCCGGTCGAAGAGTTCCTCGAAGAGTGTCCGCTTGACGTGCCCCCTGGCGGCGAAGGCCTTGCCGTAAAGTCTCCTGGCGAACACGTTCCACGCCCTCGCGTCCCTGTCGTCCACGTCGGCTCTGGTGAGACAGAAGGTTATAATTTCACCGCAGTCGTCGCAAGGCAGGCGGAGCTTGAAGCCGTGACACCATCCCGTCGTACCTTTCCCGTCCGCAGCGATGTCCTTGAACGCCTCGTTGAAGTGCCGCCTGGGATTGTGGCAGGCGGGGATCGTCGCGCTGTCCACGAAGCTGATGCCCGGGCATTTGCCGAACGCCCGGAGCCTCATGGACAGCATCATGCGAAAGAACGCACGCGGCATAAGCTCGACGAGCCTGTTGCATGAAACGGCATCGGGAAAGCAGGATCCAAGATAGCCTCTGACGTAGGGCATGTAATAGTGATTGAAGTTTCCGAACGAGCCGAAATGGCAACATGCGAGTATCGTCATAATCTCGCTTTCTGAGAGCCCGCCCTTGCGGTTTCCGTGTCTTGTACCCTCCACCGGGACTTCCCGAGACTTTTCTGCAGTTCGGCATGCAAATCCTTCACAAACTCGTCCATGACACAAAAAATTTCAATGACTTTGTCTTCGGCAATCATCGCCTATGCTTTGGGAAGTTCTTGACTTATAATTATAAAAGTACAAAACATTTGCGAGATTACCATTTTTTTCATCTACTTTTTTATCCCGAACTCGCGTACTTATCTGTCATGATAAGGTGTCCTCTGTATCCACTGGCACTCTGCCCCCAAATGTTTTCCACCATCCATTTTTCGGTTTTCCCGCTTTATCCAAGTCCACCGTCATCAAGGTCATGGCATGGCTGCTGCCACTGGAGAAAGTTTGGATACGTTGTTTTTTGTCCATGCCGAAGGTAGCTCCCATCAATGATTCGTGCGATCATGAAATTAGATTGGGCATCTTCTGAAATTAGAATGTACACTTTCAGCATTTGCCTGCCTTGTAAAGACAGAATTATCCATTTGATAGTAAATCAAGCCCCAAAACGTCAGTTTTATAGTCAATCAGAAATATATTGCAATTTACTAACGCTGTAGTTAAATTATGCGTTGTAAAATTTGGTCATATCACAGGGAATTCGTATTTTTTGCATCAAAAGAATAAAAAACAATGACAAATCAGGAGATATTAGAAGCAGCCTTGTCGCTTTCACCTGCCGAGCGTGAATCTTTAGCCTCAAGTTTGTCGTCCTCTTCTCAGGACGAAGCACCGTCTCCGCGTTTGTCCCGCCTGCTGGACAAGCAGGGAGTCTGCCCTCATTGTGGAGGCAGACGCTACTACCGTTTTGGTAAGGACAAAGGTGCGCAACGTTTCAAAAGCAAGGATTGTGGCCACACTTTTACAGAATACACCGGCACATGGCAGGAAAGTCTCCACAAGAAAGCTCTTGTGGGTCGCTATCTGGAATTGACGAGTGGACAAAAGTCATCGGATAAGATATCGTCTATTCTTAAAATCAACAAGAAAACGGCATTTGACTGGCGTCATAAGATATTAGGGACATTCAGACAGGATAAAAGAGACTCCTTTCCCGGCATAGTGGAAAGCGACGAGACTTTCTTTGAGGAATCAGAGAAAGGAAGCCGGCATATGACACGTGCGGCTCACAAGAGGGGAGGCAATTCCGGAAAACGGGGCATCTCAGACAACAAGGTCAAGGTCATTGTGACCGCAGACAGGAAGAACGGGCTGAATATGACTTGTTGCGGACTTGGGCGACTGACAAAAAAACATCGCGGGGACATCCTGTACACGCCCATGCCGAAAGACGTGGTACTATGTTCGGACGGGCATGCCAGCTGTAAGGGATATGCCAGTGACAATCATCTGAAGCATGTCGTACTCAGGGAGGAGCTGAAACAGCATGTGATGTTGGAACGGTTTCATCTCCAACACGTGAACTCCCTGCACTGCCGATTAAAAAGATGGATCTCGGGGATATTCTGGGGAGTATCCACCAAATGCCTCCAAAACTACCTGAGCTGGTTTAAAGTCATTGAAACTGTCCTGAAAAACGAGAGCAATCAGGTCCTTGCACTCCTGATGGTCTCGATGGAGGGAAGTAACTTAATTCTTACAACGCAATAATTAACCACAGCCTGAACCAAATGACACAAAGAAGATGAATGTGTAAAAATAAATCCACATCGCTAATCTGTAGGAGTTCCTGTTTTATCGGCGTAAAAGAGTCATTTAATTCACATTAAAAAGGCATAAAAATGCCCTTATTTCTGAAAGGTAAATAAATATAAAAAATGCACATTCTAATTTCACACGATGTACAATCTAATTTCACGATCATAAATGGTGAACCATATACGAAGAAAACAATCTTACACGAAGAGATTGTAAAAGGTGGTACACTGGTGTATAAGATGAAGTAAATTCTCAAGTATTCTCAATATGGTGAGAACAATATCCCTTTTAAAGCATACGGAAAAGCCTTTTTGAATCAGTCGAAACCCTCTTTGCTTATTATTGTACAGTCTTGCTCACCTCTATACGCTGCTTTTCAAGCTTCTCGCTATTGTTACTACGGTTACTGACTTCTTTGCACTGGATGGGTGCACTCATTTCGAGCAAGCGTAAGATCTCATTCAAAGATTCACCCTCAAAAGTCGCCTTGTAGGAATATTTTCCTAATTCGGCATCTTTCAAAATAAACTCCACATTATAAGTTTGCCCCAAACGCTTGAATACATATTCCAGTGGATCGTCTCTAAAAATGAGTACTCCATCTTTCCATGAGTACCATTTGTAAGTATTGGTTTTGTTGACGTTATACAAAGAAGTTGCCAGATTATAGTCAATTTTCTCTCCCGGTGAAAGAGAAATTGTTTTTTTCTTGTCAAGAGTTACTGCTACCTTTCCTTTTACTAATGTCACAGCTGTTACATTGTCCGAAGTATATGCGTTCACATTGAATGCTGTGCCGGTAGCTTCTACGGTCAGTTCTTTCGTTTTTACGATGAAAGGATGTTCTTTATCGGATTCTACTTCAAAATAGGCTTCACCTTGCATTGAAACCACTCTTTGTTTATCATTGAATTGAGTCGGATATTTTAGAGAACTTCCGGCATTTAACCAAATCTTAGAGCCGTCGGGCAGATTCACTACCGACCAAGTGCCGTAAGGAGTGAATAACTCCTGATAAGTTTTCGCAATTTGTTGAGCTGGCCTAAAATAAAGATAAGCGGATAATATCAGTAGAGGAAGAAGTAAGATAGCTGCAATTTGCTGCCAGTAGTGCAGGAAAGATAACTTAGGACAAACCGCTGCCGGTTGATTTTGATGAAGAATCTGCTCCATAACTTTTCTGTGCGCGCTGTCCACATCTATCTCTTCCGGATTAAAAGCCGGGTGACTGACTTCCCACACATTCTTTTGTGACAGAAAGCTCCTGTAGTTTTCGGGAGTAGCCGATATCCAATCTTCCAATACCTTTATTTCTTTTGGTGTAGCCTCTTTCGAGAGATATTTGGAAATTATAATTTCTATGTCTGAATCTTTATTTATCATATGCATTTTATTATATATAGATAGACGTTTCAGAAAGAAAATCCCACATCCATTAGTGGAAAAGAAAGAAGAGAAGTAGCAAATAAAAATCTTTTAATAAAAAGCGAAGCTGCTTCAAAGCCGATGCGATGCGTACTTCCACTGTTCTGACAGAGATATTGAGGCGATTGGCTATTCCTTGATA
Source organism: uncultured Bacteroides sp. (assembly GCA_964444735.1). Taxonomy (GTDB): domain Bacteria; phylum Bacteroidota; class Bacteroidia; order Bacteroidales; family Bacteroidaceae; genus Phocaeicola_A. The sequence goes on from CAYUIJ010000047.1 coordinate 17,484, forward strand.
TTTAATATTTTCTAACCGGCTCATTTCAAATACTTCTCTTTCCTGGGGAGGTAATAACTCCAATGCATTTTTGAGTTGCCGGCATAAATCGGAGTACAGTATGTAGTTTTCCGTTGTATCTATATCTATAGAGCCCGATTTAAGTTCATAAGCAACGTGCTCATCTATAATCCTGCGATGGCGCAATTCATCCAGACAGTAGTTCCGGACTGCTTTCAGTAAATATGATTTTAGTGAATTCTCAATCTCCAGTGTTTTCCGGTCATTCCATAATTTGAGAAAGATATTCTGTACAATATCCTCGCAGGTAGATTTCTCTGGAATGTAAGTACCGCCAAACAACACCAGATCTTTATAATAGGCATGGAATAATCGGGTAAAAGCCTGTTTATCTCCCTGTTTCAGTGCTATTACCAGAAAACGGTCATCGGAAGTCTGTTGTTGGATATTTGACATAGTATTGTAGTAGAGATTCTATTGTTGGGGTAAAAATAGAAAGATTATTTGGGATAAACAATAGTTTGATGAAAAATCACGGCTCTTTCATTAAAAAAATGTCTCATGATATTCAAAAAACTATTTTTCAGGGCAAAAGCTTTGCATACAGCGATGCCGAAGTACCGCTTTCGGTGTTTCTTTTTCATTGTTAATTGATTTTTTAAGAGGCGAGAAAGGCCATTTGCTTTTTCGCCTCGGGTTTAGAGCCTGTTTAAATTTTATTCAATAACATCCTAATAGATGCCAGTTTTACC
>CAYUIJ010000048.1:0-18196 GCA_964444735.1 uncultured Bacteroides sp.
ACTTGCCGTTCGGGAAAGTTGCCGCTTTGCCCGACTGAAATGTGAAAGTACCTCCAAATGACCACTTCTGATTCAATTGGAATGCCGTAGTGACTGATAGGTTATGTAGCTTGTCATAATTTGCCCTATACCATTTGCCTTTGTTAATACCTTGTTCATCGGGTGTGCGTCCCGGAGTTTTCTGTTCTGCCCTCGAAAGAGTGTATGACACCCAACCCGTGAATTTTCCGTAGTTCTTTGATGCCATCAGCTCCAATCCGTATGCCCGTGCTTTGCCATTGAGAAGCACTCGCTCAATAGCAGGATGCGCTATCAGGTTTGCACCGTCAATATAATCGGCCTTGTTCTTGATGTCCTTATAAAAGGCCTCAATCTCAATGGTAAATTTATCGTCTCCAAAATTTTGGAAATAACCAAGCGCATATTGATCGGAAATTTCCGGCTTCAGATAAAAGCCGCTTGGTGCCCATATGTCAAGCGGACTTACAGAAGCTGTATTGGAAATCAGATGCACATATTGGCTCATGCGCTGATAACTTGCCTTTATAGATTTGTCGTCAGTCATTGCGTAAGATACCGCGACTCTTGGCTCAAAATTGTAAAAGCTGTTTATTTTCTTGCCAGAGTCATAAGTCATGACTCCTATAGGTGCAGCTTCCTCGTATATATTCAGCTCCGGATTAAAGATTACTGGTTCGTTGTTTTCATAAACAAAAACGTCTTCCCTGCCGTATCGTAAGAAATTGCTGAATCTAAGGCCATAACTCACATTCCATTTTTCACCGATTTTCTGCTGTACTCCTATGTATATGGCATTTTCAAGAGCATTCTTTTTTTCTCTCTGGTCAGGATTAACTGCCGAAGTGCTGTCAAAAGGACGGATAGTCCCGGGATTGAATCTGTAGAACAGGGAGTTTATGCCGTAGTTTAACCGTAGATTGTTTGACAGGTAGTGTGTAAAATCGTATTTCAGATTATAGTTTGTGATGTCCGACTTCCAGTCAATGCCCGCGTATTTCATCTTTATGCCGTAGTCATAATAGCTGAAAACGGTGCTGAGGTTGGAAAACAGCTTGTCTGAGAATACATGATTCCACCTTAAGTTAGCCAATACGTTCCCATAAACATTGATCATGGTTTTGTTCATGTCAAAATTGTCGTTCCCGAGATAGACAGAGAGATAAAGCGTGTTGTTGTCGTTGAACCTATAATTGAGTTTTGCATTCACGTCATAAAAATATGCCGAGTTGGATTCACCTGCAAGTTTCATCAAAAGGTGGGCATACGAAGCCCTCCCGGCTACGATGAACGAGCTTTTTTCTTTAACGATTGGGCCTTCGGCCATGAACCGGCTTGACACTGCGCCGATACCACCGGAAAAATGATACTCTTTTTTGTTACCGTCTTTCTGATATATATCGAGAACTGAAGAGACTCGCCCTCCAAAATTTGAGGGAATACCACCTTTATAAAGTTTGAGATCTTTTATCACATCGGCGTTGAAAACCGAAAAATAGCCGAACAGATGTGATGTGTTGTACACTGCTGCTTCGTCCAAAAGCACAAGATTTCCATCGACTGATCCACCTCGGACGTTAAATCCGGATGCTCCCTCCTGCGCGTTTGTGACACCCGGGAGTTGCAGTAATGATTTCAACACATCAACTTCACCAACTACCGCAGGCATTGATTTTATCACGCTGACAGGGAGTTTGTGGGTACTCATTTCGGGCTTTATAATTCTGTCTTTCGTTTCATTGACAGTGACAACCACCTCGTTCAATTCCACGCCCGATTCCGTCAAAGAGAAATTTTTGGTGAGATTGGAAACCAAGGTCACCTTCTCTTCAATGGGATTGAACCCCATGTATCTTACAGATATCGTATAATCACCTTTGGAGAGCGAGATGGAGTAGAACCCGTACGCATTGGTAGTTGTAGATGCGCTTTTGTTCTCCTCAACTACAATGGTAGCTCCGATGAGGGTCTCGTTGTCCGAATCATCTATTACGGTCCCGCTCAACGTAAAACGTTCCTGAGCTAACAAGTTAAGAGCAGGGATGATAAATATTAACAGCAAAATTATCTTTTGTCTCATGATTATGCTTATAATTTCTATGCGAAATTATAGGCCTCAGAACAATGGAAAAACTTTTATGAAGAAGGGCATGAATTATGCGACAAACGACACTTATGATCCTTGTGATTGGTATCTTTTGATGAAGGCTTCCATATATGTCCGGCCAATAGGAAACTCCTTTCCGTTGACAAAAATTGAATGCCCCCGCACAGACTCAATTTTGTCAAAAGGGAGTATGAAACTGCGATGTACACGCACGAATCGCAATGGATCCAATTTCTCCGTCATATTCTTCATTGCCATTCTTGCCACCACGGGCTTTCGTCCTCTGATGTGTATGGCAAGATAGTCAGCCATGCCTTCTATATACTCAATTTCATCTGTCAATATCTTCACGAGACTGAACTCGGAACGGACATATATGCTTTGAGGGCGATCGTGGCCTTTATTATTGATGTTGTCAAAATAATCCTTAGCCTTATTAACTGCCTGGGTGAAACGTTTCAGACTGATTGGCTTTACAAGATATTCAAGCGCATTCAATTCATAGCTGACGGCCGCGTATTCACTATATGCTGTGGTAAAGACTACAAGCGTGCTTTGGTTGAGCACCCTAACCAGATCAATTCCTGTCATGGATGGCATTTTTATGTCGCAGAATATCAAATCCACAGGAAATTTCCGTAAATACTTCAACGCTTCGGACGGCTGTGTAAAAGTACGGAGAAGATTTATTCCTTCAATTTTCTTGGTGAGTGTTTCTATCACACTGAGGGCCAATGGCTCGTCATCTATGGCTATGGATCGAATCATTGCAAATCTATATGAAGTGTAACACTGTATTGTTTTTCTCCGTCATCAATGGTCAATAGATATTTACCCGGATAAATTAAATTCAGGCGATGCCGGGTGTTTTCTATACCAAGACCGCATCTTTCCGAAATCTTTTTCTGTACATCCACCTTGTTGTTTACCACTTTCAAACACAATATACTTTTGTCAATATCTATTTCTATGGCGATACGGCTTTTCATCTCCGAATTTATCCCATGCTTAAAAGCGTTTTCAATAAAGGGTATCAGCAGCATCGGTGCAATCCGCAATGGTGGAACATCTTCGGCATAGACATACGCTATTCTGACACTTTTGTCAAAACGCATGCGTTGCAAGTCAATATAGTTGCTTACATAATTGAGCTCATCTTTTAATGGCACAAAATAGTGCCGTGATTCAGTCATTGCGTAGCGCATCATATCCGAAAGTTTTTCAATCATGTCGGCTGCTATGGGCGATGTGTCAAGCGTTGTCGCATATATATTGTTGAGTGTATTGAAAAGAAAGTGAGGATTGATTTGTGATTTAAGAGATGCTATCTGTGCCTCAAGCCGTTCTGCTTCCGTCTCTTTTAGTCGTTTGTAATATGCCCATAAGATGGTACAGCCAACCGTCAAAACCCATAAGGCAATAGCATTGACAATAATCATAGGCAGAATCTTTTCAATTATCGGATCAGATTTTTCAAGTGCTTCCGGCCTATAGCCATATAGATATAGGATCAAATATATCAGCACAAAGACACCTATTGCAGAAAGTGCCAGACTCAGCACATACTTTAGTCTTTTACGAAACAGGTATCTTGGAATCAAAATCAGAGAATTCAGATAAAATGCCGCAAGTAATATGGCACTTATTGAAAGACTCTGAAATAAATATAAATAATGAGAGTGAAACTCCAATGTATCAAAAATCTGATCCGTTGAGACGTATGGCATCACAAGCAGCAATACCCAGACTATTGTATTTATGGCAAAAGCCATTCTTTTGTCTTTCATCTTGAATGATATCTATATAACAAATTTAATGCGAATTCCCGATGTCACCAAGAAATAGCGAAGAACAGCGTGTTACTGTCGAAGAACGAGATCCATAAGGATTTTCTTGACTTTCGTATATTTATCCAAATCATAATCTGAAAAATTCCAGACATGTTCAGTATTGAACAACATTATCAGCGGTCTTACGAATGAGGTTGAAAGCCGTGTCGGACTCAATACGCCCGGTTCGGAAGAAACCCGGATGGAAAAACTTTGCCCGGATGCCGAACTTGACACTGACAAGGAGATACCTCCTCTGCCTGTCGCTATTTACATAGGTGCCTCCCGGCTTGCACTTCCGGCAGCTTCAGCGCATCAATTGGCAACTGCCCTTTCACATATCCGCATTCAACGTTTACCTTTAAAAAAACTGCGCATCAGCTTTGTTGTCTCATCAGCCAAGACTCCTTTTACCACTTCCGTTTTTGGATGCAATACGCTTGGCGCATAAATATGATAACCTCTTTTTTCATCATTCGCTCCATAAACCAGTCTTTTCAACTGTGCCCATCCTAATGCGCCGGCACACATGGGACAAGGCTCGATAGTTACATAAAGCGTACATTCATTTAAATATTTTCCACCTAAGGTATTGGCAGCAGCTGTTATGGCTTGCATTTCTGCATGAGCCGTCACATCATTGAGAATTTCTGTCAAATTATGCGCGCGGGCTATTATACGATTTTGACATACCACTACTGCTCCAATGGGAATTTCGCCTCTTTCAAAAGCCTTTATAGCCTCGTTCATAGCTTGTCTCATATAGAAAGAATCGTCCATCATCAGCATCTCATGTAATGTCCATAGAAAAGAGAAAGGCCAGACAGCCATCATCTGCCGCTATGCAATGAATCACCCTCAGACAATGCCTCACATACCCGCCATCTTTATCCGTTATTCTATTATATATTTTCAAAAACTTCCAACGATAGCGTTCTCGTCTTTGCTCACAGGCAGACTATCCGAGTGGACAACTTGGGTTGTGAATACATAACTTTGACTCTTTTTGCTTCTTTATTCATTATGGATACAAAAATAATAAGCCTTAATTAAACAACGAAACATAAAAAGATTAAATTTGCAAAAAAGCTTAATATGGCGACACATAACACATATGGAAAAAACGGTGAGGATATAGCTGTTGCATATCTTGAAAAGAACGGATATACAATAAGGAACCGTAATTGGAGGTGGAATAGGGAAGAGATTGATATTGTGGCTCAAAAAGGTGATGTACTAATCATTGTTGAAGTAAAATCAAGAAAGAATGAACTTTTCGGACTTCCGGAAGATGCTGTTGATGAACGAAAGATGCACCATATAATATCATCTGCCGATGCCTACGTAAAAAAGTTCTGCATAGACAATCCTGTCAGATTTGACATCATATCTGTCATAGGAGATAAGGAAGAACACGTCATAAGACATATTGAAAATGCGTTTTCCTCTCCTATATGGTAAAGAACTTTTTATGAATGACAGATCAGGTGAAACATGCTGTTGACAGAAGACGGATTTCTGATATTGTAATCAACAATTACATAGCTGACAGCAGATATCATGACTGAAAAATATAAAATAGATTACCTGTAAAACAACAAATATATGAAACACTATCTTGATCACTTTGAGTTAATCCGTATTCCGGAGGCAGATTCAACCAACAATGTTATTAGGAACTATGAACAAACCTCCAATAAAGAATTTATCGTAGTATCTGCAGAGTTCCAAACACAAGGAAAAGGGCAAAGAGGGAATTCATGGGAATCGGAAAGAGGTAAAAATCTCTTATTCAGCATTTCATTCAGTCCTGAATTCCTGCCAATACAACAACAGTTCCTGTTGTCACAAATAATATCGCTAAGTATTCTGGACGTTTTCAGCCGGAGACTACGTCAGTTCAGTATTAAATGGCCAAATGACATATACTGGCGCGACCGCAAAATCGGAGGAATACTTATTGAAAACGATATTGCCGATGGCAAACTATCACGTTGCATCATTGGCGTAGGTATAAACATAAACCAAACAGAATTCAAAAGCGGAGCTCATAATATGGTCTCGTTACTCCAAGTGTGCGGAATGCATTGTAAACGCATTCACATCCTTGAGAAAATTCTGAAAAATTTTGAAGAATACTACCGCATGCTGCAAAAAGGCGAAATGGAAACCGTGAGAGAAAGATACCGCAAAAGTCTTTTCCGGAAAAAAGGTTTTCATCCATATCGCGACGCCAACGGTATTTTCAATGCTCGTCTGCACCATGTGGAAGACAACGGGCTCATCATTCTTGAAGATAAAGAAGGGGAACTGCGTTCATATACCTTTAAGGAAATAAGTTATGTTTTATAAGTTGTTGCCATATAACAGCTAAACGATACATCCACAAGACAATAAAAGTCTTGTGGCCTATTTCATATTTTCATGCCAGGCAAAAATAAACAAATACTGGGCATTGCCGTTCCCTCTATCATTTCAAACATCACGGTACCTCTTCTCGGATTGGCAGATGTGACAATCGTAGGACATCTGGGCTCACCGATATATATAGGAGCAATAGCTGTGGGTGGAATGCTCTTTAATATGATATACTGGATATTTGGGTTTCTCCGTATGGGGACCAGCGGAATGACATCACAAGCCTTCGGCCGGAATGATCCGGACGAAGTTATGCGTCTGTTAATGCGCTCTACAGGAGCAGGTCTGATTATTGCCATTGTGCTGATCGCTTTACAGTGTCCGATCAGCAGACTCGCATTCGCACTCATCAATGCAACTCCCAAGGTAGAGGAATATGCGCAGGCATATTTCAGCATTTGCATTTGGGGAGCGCCTGCGGTATTGGGACTATATGGCATATCGGGATGGTTTATCGGCATGCAGAATTCACAATATCCCATGTTGGTGGCCATTACACAAAATGTCATCAACATTACAGCCAGCCTTGTTTTTGTTTTCCTGTTCGGCTTGAAAGTCGAAGGCGTGGCATTAGGGACACTGGTGGCGCAATATGCGGGCTTATTCATGGCAATATACTTATGGCAAAGGAATTACGGGGAATTATATCGCCGCTGGCAATGGCGCGATTTCATCTGTCACCGGGCAATGGCACGTTTCTTCGCAGTGAACTGCGACATTTTCTTGCGCACGCTCTGCCTGGTATCGGTTACCGTATTTTTCACATCGGCAGGATCCAGCCAAGGGGATGTAATATTGGCAGTCAATACACTGCTTATGCAACTGTTCACTCTATTTTCATACATTATGGACGGATTTGCATATGCCGGTGAAGCTCTTGGCGGACGCTATTATGGAGCTGGGGATGTATCTGAGTTCAAAGATACTATCCGCAAGCTTTTTGGCTGGGGATGTGGTATTGCGGCAGTCTTTACCTTGTTATATGCCGTAGGCGGACAAGATTTCCTTGGTTTACTCACAAATGAGACAAGCGTAATTCAGGCCTCCTCCATTTATTATTACTGGGCATTGGCATTCCCTTTTGCCGGTTTTGCAGCCTTTCTGCTTGACGGGATTTTTATCGGCATTACGGCAACCTGTCTCATGTTACGGTCTATGTTTACAGCCTCCGTATCCTTCTTCGGTATCTATTATGCTACTGTAGGCAGTATAGGGAATCATGCTCTCTGGCTGGGCTTTATCGTATATCTGGCATTACGGGGCATTATGCAACTCATACTCGGCCGGCATCTGTTAAAAGGACAATGGCAATTCGCATAATACAAAAATCACTTTTTATGTATACAAATTTGTACGGATGCATGATGACAGCCAAAACAGTTTCTTATCTTTGCAAATGCAAACAGTTTTTAATCACATCTATTTATTAATTATGGCAAAGTATAAAAGAATCTTACTCAAACTGAGCGGTGAAAGTCTCATGGGTGAAAAACAATATGGTATTGACGAAAAACTTATCGCTGAATATGCAGGGCAAATCAAAGAAATTCACGACATGGGCGTACAGATTGCCATTGTCATCGGTGGAGGAAATATTTTCAGAGGACTGAGCGGCGCTTCAAAAGGCTTTGACCGTGTAAAAGGTGACCAAATGGGCATGCTTGCAACCGTTATCAACAGTCTCGGACTAAGTTCTGCACTTGATGCTGCCGGAGCAAAAGCCCGTGTACTTACAGCTGTGCGCATGGAACCTATCGGAGAATTCTACAACAAATGGAAAGCAATTGAATACATGGAACGAGGCGAAATAGTAATCATGTCGGCAGGAACAGGAAATCCGTTCTTCACAACCGATACCGGTTCTTCACTCAGAGGCATTGAAATAGAAGCCAATGTCATGCTCAAGGGAACACGTGTGGACGGAATATACACAGCCGATCCGGAAAAAGATCCGAGTGCTGCCAAATTCAACGACATAACTTATGATGAGATATTAAAACGCAATCTGCGTGTTATGGACCTTACCGCTATTTGCATGTGCAAGGAAAACAATCTGCCGGTCATTGTATTTGATATGGACACTCCAGGGAACCTGAAAAAAATTATGGCTGGCGAAAATATCGGCACACTGGTACATAATTAAAATATGCTTAAATTGTACATGTGCCACATTATTAGCTTGAACTTTTAAAACATAGAATAATAAAATGAGTGAAAAAATTCATCAAACGTTGCGTGATTCAAAGACCGCCCGTTGGACAGCTTTGGTGTTATTGGCTTCGGCCATGTTTTTCGGATATATCTTTATGGATATCCTTTCTCCGTTGCAAGAACTGTTGCAGACGCAAAGAGGGTGGGAGCCTATAGCCTACGGCCGTTACGCAGGTTCTGAGACTTTTCTGAATGTGTTTGTATTCTTCCTGATTTTTGCCGGAATCATTCTTGATAAGATGGGAGTTCGCTTTACGGCAATTCTTTCGGGATCGGTTATGTTTATAGGAGCGGCTCTTAATTATTACGCTGTTTCGGGAGCTTTTACAGGCAGTGCGATGGAGAGTGTAATGAATGACTTCATGAATCTGCCATTGGTTTGGTGGAACATCACTCCGTTCTATGAAGGCATGCCGGCTTCGGCAAAAATGTCGGCTATCGGCTTTATGTTTTTTGGTTGTGGTGTTGAAATGGCCGGCATTACCGTATCACGTGGTATCGTAAAATGGTTTAAGGGCAAGGAAATGGCTTTGGCTATGGGTGTTGAAATGGCAGTCGCACGTTTGGGCGTAGCTGTTGTGGTCCTGGGTTCTCCGGTACTGGCTGCCATACAGCCTGTTGATGTATCACGTTCGGTGGCGGTGGCTGTTGTTCTGTTGCTGATTGGTTTGATTGCATTCATCGTATATGCCTTTATGGATAAGAAACTTGAGCAGCAGTCGGGTGAGAATGATGAAGAAAAAGATGATCCGTTCAAGATAAGTGACCTTGGAAAGATCTTTTCTTCCAAGGTATTCTGGCTGGTTGCTTTGCTGTGCGTGTTGTATTATTCTGCTATTTTTCCGTTTCAGAAATATGCCATCAATATGTTGCAGTGTAATCTGGGCTTTACTGCAGAACAGGCCGGGCATATCTTCTTTGTGTTTCCACTTGGTGCGGCTGCCATTACTCCGTTGTTGGGAAACTATCTTGACCGTAAGGGTAAGGGAGCAAGCATGCTGATATTGGGGGCAATCCTGATGATTGTATGCCATTTGTCTTTTGCTTTGCTGTTACCTGTTACCCAATCATCATTAGTTGCTTATTTGGGAATCAGTCTTTTGGGTATTTCTTTCTCTTTGGTTCCGGCAGCTTTGTGGCCCTCTGTTCCAAAATTGGTCGATAGCCGTTTGTTAGGTTCTGCATACGCTGTTATTTTCTGGATTCAGAATATCGGCTTGTATTCGTTCCCTATGATTATCGGTTCTGTTCTTCAGTCTTCTAATCTGGGAGTGGAAAATCCGTTGGAGTATGATTATACTGTTCCGATGCTGGTGTTCGCTTCTTTGGGTGTCTTTGCCTTGTTTCTGGGTATTTGGTTGAAAAATGAAGACAAGAAGAAAGGTTATGGCTTGGAAGAGCCGAACATTAAATAAAGAGGATAAGGGATGAAGGAAAAAAGAGAAAATATAAAGTGCCCGTCGGCGGAATCAGAAAGACAATAAGATAGGAGAAAAGCCGTGCATGCCGGCGGTTTTTAGTTCGGTTACATAACGGAGTTCAGGCTGTCAGGCTCCAATTGCCGCATGCACGGCTTGTGCGCGGTGTCCATCGGCATCCGCAGGCGGGCTGTCGGGAATCCGGCAATGCGGCCATCCGGGGTACCGTCCCGTTTCCGGATGGGCTCCAAGTCCGTCAAGGTCTGCGGGCGGCATGATCCGGGCGTTGCGCTAACAATCTGCGAAATGCGCCGGGCAAAGGTTTCTGTGCTTCCCGGCAGATGTATTATCAGGGGGTATGGGCTCCACGTAGTATGCGGGATAGGCGGAGTTATACACTCTGTGGTATGACAGCGGCAAACATTCATGCCATGCATTATCCGGACGATGCGGAATGGGATTATCACGGCCGCCTTGTACTTGGGGAATAAAGGATACCTGAGGGCCGATGTGCGACAGTACCTTTTCCGAAACTGCCCATGTCGGGCTTGCAGTTCCGTATAGGTTGAGGCAAAAAGAACCGGGAAAGGCCGTCATAGGCTTACAGGCGTTTCAGGAAGCGTATCGGAACGGTTTTCTCTTAACTTGACGGCCAGTTCATGACGGTACGGACTACGCTAAGCAGACATGCGGGCTGTTTGCCGTACTGCCCCGCTAAACCTGCAATCATCGGAAGATCGGCCGTGTTGAATATGATTTATTCTATTTCAACCAACGGATTTTCAGATTTACCCTCTTACATACCATTCATACATGAGGCGCACTCCCTCATCAATTTCGATGGTATGATGCCATCCAAGATCATGCAGCTTTTTAACATCCGTAAGTTTTCGCATGGTACCATCGGGCTTGGACGCATCCCAGCGCAACTTACCTTTGAAGCCGACCGTCTTTACAATCATTCCGGCTAACTGACGGATGGATATCTCCTTTCCCGTACCTATATTGATATGACAGTCGCGCACTTCACGCTCACCGGGGGCATACGTATCCTTAAAGTTCACCTTTTCCATTACAAATACCGTCGCATCGGCCATTTCCTCACTCCAGAGGAATTCACGCATCGGTTTTCCGGTTCCCCATAAAGTAACCGCCTCAGCCGTTATTCCATATTTGGCCAGCACTTGGGTTATTGCGTCTTCTGTAGCCTCACCGTTGACTCCCTCTACCGGCCTGCGGCTCATATCCTCACGCACCGCATTCCAGTCATCCTCGTCCAGACATTTCGCCAGATGGATTTTCCGGATCATGGCAGGCAGGACGTGACTGTTCTCCAGATGGAAATTATCGTTCGGACCATACAGGTTGGCAGGCATCACGGCAATATAGTTCGTTCCATACTGCAGGTTAAAGCTCTCACAAAGTTTCAGCCCCGCAATCTTGGCTATGGCATACGGCTCATTCGTATATTCCAGCGGTGATGTCAACAGCACATCCTCAGTCATGGGTTGTGGCGCTTCCTTCGGATAAATGCATGTACTGCCCAGAAACACCAGCTTCTTCACTCCGTGCCGGAAGCTTTCTCCTATCACATTCTGCTGTATCTGCAGATTCTGATAAATAAAATCAGCCCGGTACCGCAGGTTGGCCATTATACCTCCCACATGAGCCGCAGCAAGGATTACCACTTCCGGTTGTTCCTCATCAAAAAAACGTTTTACAGCCGTTCCGTCAAGCAAATCCAGTTCAGCATGCGTGCGGCCCGTCAGATTGACATATCCCTTACTTTGCAAGTTTTTCCATATGGCCGATCCTACCAGTCCACAATGTCCGGCCACATATATCCTTATCTGTTTATCCATCTTATTCAGACATTTGTGCTTTCAAATAAAGCTTTCTCACAAAATGCATGTCATGCTTCACCATGATGCTCACAAGTTCTTTCAATGATGTTTTCTGCGGATTCCATCCCAACAGTGTCTTGGCTTTCGTAGGATCGCCCAGCAACTGTTCCACCTCACACGGGCGGAAATATTTGGGATCCACCTCTATCAATACCTTACCGGTTTTCACATCTATTCCTTTCTCGTTCACGCCTTCACCCGCCCATTTCAACTCTATGCCAGCCTCTCTGAAAGCCAATTCACAAAACTCACGCACAGTATGCATTTCTCCGGTAGCGATTACAAAATCATCAGGCGTATCATGTTGCAAAATCATCCACATGCACTCCACGTAATCTTTGGCATATCCCCAGTCACGACGGGCATTCATGTTTCCCAAATACAGTTTGTCCTGAAATCCCTGCGCTATACGTGCGGCAGCCAATGTAATCTTTCGGGTCACGAAGTTCTCCCCGCGGCGTTCACTCTCATGATTAAACAGAATGCCGTTTACGCAATACATACCGTAACTTTCGCGGTAGTTTTTCGTAATCCAGAATCCGTACTGCTTTGCCACCCCATATGGCGAACGCGGATAGAACGGCGTAGTTTCTTTCTGCGGCACCTCCTGTACCTTCCCGAACAATTCGGAAGTAGAAGCCTGATAAATGCGGCAAGTCTTTTCCAATCCGCATATACGTACGGCCTCCAGCAATCTCAATGTTCCCAAAGCATCGGCCTCTGCCGTATATTCCGGCACATCAAAGCTCACCTTTACATGACTTTGTGCCGCCAGATTATATATTTCGGTAGGTTTTACCTGTACAATAATGCGTACCAATGAGCTGGAGTCTGTCATATCCCCCCAATGCAGATTTATCAACCGTTTTTTCTTCATATCTCTCACCCACTCATCCAGATACAAATGTTCTATACGGCCTGTATTAAAGGAAGAAGAGCGGCGAAGTATTCCATGCACTTCATATCCTTTTTCCAGCAAAAACTCAGCAAGAAAGGAACCGTCCTGGCCTGTAATACCAGAGATCAACGCAATATTTTTCATAATCTAAGATATAATTGAAAACAAACGATGCATAAATCGTATCCATTTATTTTAAATATTTTTTAACGGTACAAAGGAATAACATTTTTTTCTTTCACGCAAATAAAACACTGTTTTTTCTTTTTTACTGGAATTATCATATCTTTGCAACCTTACGAAAATCAAGTTAAAAATAGTGATATGTATATATTCAAATTCGAACCGATGCTGAAACAGACTATCTGGGGAGGGCATAAGATAGTAACCTATAAGAACCTTGACTCAGACTTGCAGCAAGTTGGTGAAAGCTGGGAACTCTCCGACATACCAGGGCATGAATCCATCGTGGCCAACGGCACTCTCAAAGGAGTCTCATTTCCAGAACTTATCAGCCGTTTCGGGGCGTCTTTGGTAGGGCATGACAATCTGGCCCGCTTCGGGAACAGATTTCCATTGCTCGTAAAGTTTATCGATGCTCGGAAAGACTTGTCCATTCAGGTTCATCCCGATGACAATCTGGCCCGTTCGCGCCATAACTGTTCGGGAAAGAATGAAATGTGGTACGTCATATCTGCCGAACCGGGAGCACGCCTCTGCTCGGGCTTATCACGCCATATCACTCCCGATGAATACGAGAAGCGCGTAGCAGACAACACCATTGAAGAGGTACTTCAGTTTTACGACATTCATCCGGGCGATGTGTTCAACATCCCTTCGGGCTGCGTACATAGCATTGGTGCAGGAACATTCCTTGCCGAAATCCAACAAACATCCGACATAACTTACCGTATTTACGACTTCAACCGGCATGACGCGGAGGGGAATTTACGTCAGCTGCATACAGAGCTGGCCAAAGATGCCATTGACTACAATCTTACAGGGAACTCGCAGAGTATTTATACTCCGGTTATAAACCAGCCTATAAAACTGCTCTCCACCCCTTATTTCACCATATCGCTGCACAAACTCACAGAACCTCTTACGCGCGATTATTCTGAGCTTGATTCCTTTGTGATTATGATTTGCACGGAAGGCTCCGCACGGATCTGTGACAACAATGACAACCGGATAAGCATTGCACAAGGTGAGACAATACTCATACCGGCCCGGACCAATAGCCTGTATGTTTATCCTGAAACAAGAGTCACCCTGCTCGAAAGCTGGATATAACATAAAGCAAGTCTGATGAATTCAAAATAATGAAAGTTGTGTGCCTGTGGCTCTGACGGGGTTGCCCGACTCTTTACTGTATGCGGATTACAGAACCCGACAAAAAAGCACTATCTTTGCTCATCATACTGAATCTACAGAATATGGACACACAGATCACACGCTTTAATCTTCCCGTAAAAAACATAGTATTATTGGGAGACCTGTTATTATGCAATATTCTTCTTTATTTATTTGAAGAATACATTTTAAACAATGGAATTGGCTCAGCGGATCAGTCTGCTTTTTTCCTTTTCAAGATAATACTGAACTTGTGTTATATCATTTGCGTCATACATGAGGGTATTATATTCCACATTAAAGTACGTCCTTTCCAGATAGTTCTTCGCGTATTCCGCAATACCTTTTTATTTGGCATATTAGGCTGTATTATGCTCTTTGCATATTATCGCAGTTTCGGTTTCGTCCCCATATTCACAACATTTTTGATTTCATTTTTCGTGACATGCTCCATATACCGTCTTATATTCCGTCAGTTCATATATTTGTACCGTTCAAACAAGAATCACTTTCACCATGTGATTCTTGTGGGCAGTACAGACGATAATCTGGAGCTTTTTCACGAACTGACCGATGACGCCCTTACAACCTATAAGATACACGGCTATTTTGACAATGCCCCTAATCCGGAATTTCCTCCGTCTTGTCCTTATTTAGGCAAACCGGAAGAAGTTGTCGGTTATTTGGAAAAGCATTCCCAAGTTCGGCAGTTGTTCTGTTGTCTGCCTTTGCGTCTGCGCGATATCATAGCTCCTATCATAGATTATTGTGCCAATCACTTGGTTCGCTTTTACAGTGTTCCCGATTTTCACAACTATCTTCAATACAATGCATATCTTCAGATGTATGGCAGCGTACCCGTATTGAGTCTTCTGCGTAATCCGCTGGATCTTTATAAAAACCGCTTTGTGAAGCGCGCGTTTGATATTGCGTTCTCACTGTTGGTTCTCTGCACCTTATTCCCCGTAATCTTTGTTATAGTGGCAACCATAACTAAGATAACCATGCCTGGCCCTATATTTTTCCGTCAGAAGCGTAACGGACTTAATGACAAGGAATTCTACTGCTATAAATTCCGCAGTATGAGAGTGAATAAGGATTCCGATATTCTTCAGGCGACAAAAAACGATCCTCGTAAAACCAAATGGGGCGGCATCCTGCGTAAAACCAGTATTGACGAATTACCACAATTCATTAACGTGCTGTTGGGCGACATGAGTATTGTGGGCCCGCGCCCGCACATGTTAAAACACACCAAAGAATACTCGCGGCTTATCAGCGAATACATGATACGCCATTTTGTCAAGCCGGGTATAACGGGCTGGAGCCAGGTTACCGGCTTTCGTGGAGAAACCAAAGAATTAAGCCAGATGGAAGGCCGTGTTAAAGGAGATATCTGGTATATCAAGCACTGGAGTTTCCGGCTTGATCTTTATATTATATTTAAAACCATAGTCAACGCTTTCAAAGGCGAGAAAAACGCCTATTAAGGTCCCGCTGTCTGTCTGAGGACGGCATAAAATGAACGGATAGCACCCGCCTTAAAATGAATTCCTGCAATACATTTTCTTGCATGCAGAAAAAAGTGTTTCTTTAAAACTGTGTTTCTCCCTCGATATAGTTTTCGAGAAACATGTGATCACCATCGAACACGGCATAGGTGAACGATGAAATCCAGTCACCCAATACCAGCATGCGCGTAGAACGGCTCAGCATCAAGTCAAGCTCTATATGCCGGTGTCCGTAAATAAAGAAATTGATATCAGGATGGCTCTTCAGATAGTCTTTTGAATAAAGAACCAGGCATTCCTTGTCCTCGCCCATATAATCGGCCTCTCCCCCGTTTTCGCGCTTCAAACGGCTATGCTTGGCCCATTCCAGACCGAGTTCCATGCTCCAGCGCGGATGGATGGCAGAAAACAGCGTTTGCAGTATCTTGCTGTGAAACATGGCATGCAGCATCCTGAACTTCCTGTCGGAGTCACCCAGTCCGTCACCGTGAGCCAGATAAAAAAGTTTTCCTTCAATCTCGCATGTAAAGGGCGTACGGTGCAGAATCATTCCACATTCTTTTTCCAGATAATCACCGCACCATATATCGTGATTGCCTGTAAAGAAATGCACTTCCACCCCATTGTCGGTCAGTTCGGATATTTTCCCCAACAAGCGGGTATATCCCTTAGGCACGACCGTCTTGAACTCATACCAGAAATCAAACATGTCACCCAGCAGATAAACAGCCGCGGCATTTTTCTTTATCTGGTCAAGGAAATTGACAAGACGGCGCTCATGAGTCCGGCTGTGCTCAATGGCACGTGAGCCCAGATGGGCATCTGAAAGGAAATATACGTTTTTCATAGAACCGCACGGTTTTTTCACTCACTTACAGGAATCCCAGCTCCAGTTTCGCTTCTTCGCTCATCATGTCCTTGTCCCACTCGGGCTCGAATACCAGATTGACCACCGCATTCTTCACGCCTTCGACCGACTCTACTTTCTGACGCACGTCTTCCATAATGAATTCGGCAGCCGGACAGTTGGGCGCGGTAAGCGTCATGTCTATCAGTGTTTCACCATCGTCTTGAACATCAATTTTGTAAATCAGTCCCAAATCATAGATGTTCACGGGTATTTCAGGGTCATAGACCGTTTTGAGCATTTTCACTATCTTTTCTTCAATCTCCAGTTTGCTGTCTTGTCTCATGATTTTCCTCACAATTGAATTCCAAAAGGCAAAGGTGGAGATAATTTTTGAAATATGCGCATATCAGCACGTAAATGTGCGTATTTGACATTGTATATTTGCAGGCGTTCAGATACAGTAGCTATGCAACACACAGCGGATATCAGCGGCAGTCCGGCCTGTCGTCTTACGCCTGTCTTTACCCGGTCTGTCATCTTTCAGAGCCTGATTGGGCAGAATCACCCGGCACTCCTCAACAGGCGGTAGCACAAGAGCAGACAGAGACAGAAAATGTTTTCGGTATCACTTGTAGAAATCCTTCTGGAAAGCGAAAAACTCGTCCTTTCCCAACACGCAGCGCTGCCACCATGCACGCAGGAATCCGCTTCCGTATCCGATAAGCTGTATGAATGCCGATCCTACCGAAAGTGCCCCGATAGTGAGGCTCCGGTTCTGCACAGACGAGTCAAGAAAGATAATGACGGCATACAGGGCTATCAGCAAAAGGCTCCAGATACAGAAAGGCGACACCAGCAGCAGAAGCGCGACTCCCAGCGTAAACACTGCCGGCAGCAGATGCACCGGTTTCAGCGATTCGGGATATTTCTTATAAAGATTGATACGGGCAATACCGAAGTTATGCACCTGCTTGAAAAATTTCTTCATATTCGTGCGGCGCTTGTGCCATACCCACGCTTCGGGGAATAGCCGGCAACGGTATCCGCCCTTGAAGATGCGTATGCTGAAATCAATATCCTCGCCAAAACGCATTTTGGAAAATCCGCCCAAAGTATGGTATACGTCATAACGGATTCCCATATTGAAACTGCGCGGATAAAACTTGTCCATCTTCTTCTTTCCGCCGCGGATGCCACCGGTTGTGAAAAAAGATGTCATAGCGTAATTGATGGCTTTCTGCACATCGGTAAACGACTCGCGTGCATGGTCCGGACCTCCGAAGGCATCGGCCGGTTCACGGTGAAGCTCGTCTTCCACTGCCTGCAAATAGCCGGGAGGAAGGATGCAGTCTGAATCGAGCACTATCAGGAATTCACCTTCTGCCCGCCCGGCGGCATAGTTGCGGGTCTGTCCCGGTCCGGAATTCGGTTTCATAAAATAGCGCACAGCCATACGGCCTGCATACTTTTCAACCACATCACGGCACGGACGTGCGGAACCGTCTTCCACCACAATGACTTCAAAATCGGTAAAAGCCTGTGTTGTCAGACTTTCAAGCAGTTCGTCCACCTCATCCGGACGATTGTATACGGGAATAATCAACGAGTATTTCATAATGGCCACAAGTTACGAAAAATAATTTGATTCATCTCAAAGACATTCCCGATCCGGGTACATA
>CAYUIJ010000049.1:0-17997 GCA_964444735.1 uncultured Bacteroides sp.
CCACAAGCCTAATAAAAAGGCTGTTTTGTTACTCAAATGTTACCCACTTTCAAAACAAAGTGGGCTTTTTGTTTGTATATCAGAATATTATACAACAACAAGAAAGAAACATAGCGCCTGTTCTCCGTATCGGGGAAAAGAGAGATGCAAGTCCAAAATATTAACTACCTTTGCAGACGTATATTCATCAACTATTACGAAACAATGAATACCCCCAAGATAGCACTGGTAAAACAGGAAGTATATCAGGATTTATACGTTTGTCCGGTTACGGAAAAAGATGCCGGAAACATTCTGTTCTCATCACAAGGACGCGTAGGCCCTATCGGTCTGATAGCCGAATTGGGAGCCGATTTTTACATTGTAAAGGAGGAGATGCAGTGGGAAACTCAAATCTATCGCAGAGTCATCCCTCACATGGCCAAGTATTTGTATATGCTCAAGACACAGACACTCGACAAGATTCCAGGACAGGAATTCAAGCGTCCGGGCAGTCCGCACGCCAATGGCGAGTTTGCCGTAAGCTGCTATGATGTGGACTGGGGAAAGTATGACATTGTAATCTCTATCAACGTAAGTTTGCCGGGATCGCTCGTCCGTTGTTATCCATGTACTCTGTTTGCCTATATGATAGGCGAGGCCAACATGGCCACCCGCACTGCACGTTTCGGATATGACGTGACCCTGAACCAGATGGCACGCGGAATCGTGGCCGAACGCTGCGGAGTAGTAGACTTCCCATATACGTTCGTCAACGGAGATACCCTGCAACGTATCATGGAAGAAAAGCTCGGACGCCAGTCGAAAAGCGAAGGAGTGTTTATGGAAATAAACTCTACCCGCGAACGCCCGGTAACCAAGATTCCCAAACACTTCATTCCCCTGCAGGAGAGTGGACAGAAAATCATTCTTCACAAACAGCTTATCAGCGAAAACCTTGAAAGCATTTTCGATGCCAGATATTTCGTAAAAATGGGTGGACGCAACATACGCGGCAACTCGGCGGCCGAAGCCATCTCGCTGGGCACCCTTGTCATCATGAACCGTGACGAGATCATTCACAAGGAACTTATCACCAAAGAGTGTAACGTGAAGACCATGGACGATGTCATCGCACTCATCAGCCGTCTTGAAAACAACCCCGATGAGTATGCCCGCCTACTCAAGGCACAACAGCAGAACCTGGAACATCTGTTCTTCCGGCTTCCGCTCAAATCACTTGAAAACTGCCTGAGACACAAGCGCAGAAATGGCCGTCCGGCCCGAAGCAACCTCTTCACCAAGTTACTCGATCATCTGGTATTCATACACCCATAAAACAGCATGAACACAATGAACTACGCACCCATTCTACTTTTTGCATACAACCGTCCCGAGCATTTGCGCCAAACGGTAGAAGCTCTGCAAAACAACATACTGGCCCCACAAAGCGACCTGTTTATCTATTCTGATGCACCGAAAGACGAAAGCTGCCGCAAGGCTGTGGCTGAAGTACGCCGCCTCATACACGGCATTGCAGGATTCAAGAGTGTGACCATCACCGAACGCAGCGAAAACTGGGGACTGGCACGCAGCATCATCAACGGAGTGACCACGCAGGTAAACCGCTTCGGAAGTGTCATTGTGCTTGAAGACGACCTGATAGTGGCTCCCCACTTTCTCACGTTTATGAACGATGCGCTCGAACTTTATAAGGATGAACTCCGTGTAGGCCATATCCATGCATGCGATTTTACCAAAGGCCTTTCACTGCCCGACACATTCTTTATCAAATGGACCGGAAGCTGGGGATGGGCCACATGGGCACGCGCATGGAAATATTTCAACCCCGATGGAAAGACCCTGTTAGCCGAACTGAAAAGACGCAGGCTCACCCGTACATTCGATTTTAATGGCAAATACGGTTACACGCGCATGCTGCGCCGACAGACCGAAGGAAAAAACGACTCGTGGGCCATCCGCTGGAATGCCACCTTGTTTCTGAAAGACATGCTCTCACTGAACGTGGGCAAGTCACTCGTACGGAACAACGGTTTTGACGGCAGCGGCACCAATTGTGGCGGTGGCGGACTGTATGCATCCAGCCTGTATATGAAACCTCTGCCAGTAACCAGGCTCTCTCCTATTGAAGAGAATGCCGAAGCCCGCAAGGTATACGTCCGATATTATGCACGTACCAACTCATTCACGGCCAAAGCTATCCGCCGGATCAAGCGCACGCTGAAAGGAGATTTCGGAGCATAGTATACCGGATTCGCACAAAAATGCCTACCTTTGCAACACAATAAGGTATCAATGTATGAGGGTACTTATTATAAATACATCCGAAAAGATTGGCGGTGCTGCCATTGCGGCACGACGCCTTATGGAAGCCCTGAAGAAAAACGGCATTCAAGTAAAAATGCTGGTACGCGACAAACAGACTGACCATATAAATGTGGTACAGGCAGACAAGCCGTGGCTCAGCGTATGGCGCTTCGTATGGGAACGTATCGTCATCTGGAAAGCCAACCACTTCAGGAAACACAATCTTTTTGATGTAGACATAGCCAATACGGGAATTGACATCACTACCCTCCCCGAATTCAGACAGGCTGATGTCATTCATTTGCACTGGATTAATCAGGGATTTATCTCGCTTGACAAGCTGAAGAAGATTGTCGATTCAGGCAAGCCGGTGATATGGACCATGCATGACATGTGGCCCTTTACCGGTATATGCCACTATGCTAACGAATGTGACAAATACAAGACCCATTGCGGCAACTGCCCAAAACTTTATGGCGGGGGGCACAACAAGGACATCTCATGGCGTGTGTTCTGCAAAAAGCAGAAACTCCTTGAAGGAAGCAATATCGGCTTCATAGCCTGTAGCCGCTGGCTGGAGAAACTGGCCAAAGAGAGCAAACTGCTCGAAGGAAAGTCCATTACCAATATTCCCAATGCCATCAATCCCAAACTGTTTTACCCTTTCAACAAACAGAAGGCAAGAGCAGCTCTTCATCTCCCGACCGGCCGTAAACTGATACTGTTCGGATCGCAAAAGATAGCCGACAAGCGCAAGGGAGTAAAATACCTCATTGAGGCTTGCCATCTGCTGGCACGGATGCACAGCGGGCTGGCACGGGAGATAAGCATCGTCATCATGGGAAAGCAGGCAGAGGAAACAACCGCACTCTTCCCTTTTCCTTGTCACGACATGGGATACGTGAGCGATGAACGCCGCATGGTGGAAATATACAATGCCGTAGACCTGTATGTAACTCCATCACTACAGGACAATCTGCCCAATACCATTGTCGAGGCCATGGCTTGCGGTACTCCTTGTGTAGGATTCAATGTAGGCGGAATCCCCCAAATGATAGACCATCTGCACAACGGATATGTAGCCGAATACCAGTCGGCTGAAGACTTGGCCAACGGCATACAGTGGACACTATCCGATGAGATTTACGATGAACTCAGCAAAGCGGCATGGCGCAAGGCCAAAGCCTGCTACTTGGAAGATGCCGTAGCAAGGAAATATATCGACATTTACAACAAAGCAACCGGACAGCATGCATAGTCGCTTTCATCCGAAGTTCTCAATCATTACGGTGACATACAATGCAGCCGCCGTATTGGAAGATACCATACAGAGCATCATCACACAGACCTACAAGAATGTGGAGTATATCATTGTAGACGGTGCATCAACCGACGGCACGCTGAAAATAATTGAACGCTACCGTTCTCACATCCATACGGTGATAAGCGAGAAAGACAACGGACTATATGATGCCATGAACAAGGGACTGGCCTTGATGACCGGTGACTATGTATGTTTCCTGAATGCCGGAGACTGTCTGCACGAAGATGACACGCTGCAGAACATGGTGCACTCGGTGATTGAAGCCGGATGTATGCATGCCGAAAACAATGTTCCCGATGTGATTTACGGTGAAACCAGACTGGTTGATGCCGAAGGGCACTTCCTGCGTATGCGACATCTTTCCGCCCCCGAACATCTTACATGGCGAAGCTTCCGGCAAGGGATGCTGGTATGTCATCAGGCATTTTTCGTACGGCGTGAACTCACACAGCCATACGACCTGCATTATCGCTTCTCTTCAGACTTCGACTGGTGCATCAAGGTAATGAAGAAATCAAAGATACTACACAACACCCGTCTTATCCTTATTGATTACCTTAACGAAGGGATCACCACCCGCAACAACAAAACCTCGCTAAAAGAGCGTTTCCATATCATGTGTCATCATTATGGCGCCACAAGCACCGTGCTTCACCATCTCTGGTTCGCAATCCGCATGGTAACCCGCCGTAACAAAGTATAGTATCATAGGATGTGGGACAAAACTTATAAATCCTGACCAAAAAGTATAAAAATACCGCTCCTTTCCAATCTGATAATTTTGCTGTTTTTGCCATACACTAAAACCAATACGATACCATAATCTGTTTTTATTGCCGTCCGGTAAGACTCAGAGCAACATGGAAATCTTTCCCGAAGTCCGATAGACACGTAATTCGGAAAAATTTTTTAAAGTATCTCCTGATCGGAAAGGAATGATAAGGACGGCACGTCTGAGACTGTCCTGACTACAGGCTCTTTGACGGAGCCCTGTCCCCCGATGACCGCATCAGCGTATTCCCCGGTGTCTCTGTCAATGCCATGTCAGATCCGGCGATGGTTTTTTATCCCCCCCCGCGTAAGAATGCATCCCGCCGAGGCCTGTCAACCTGCAAGGGCGGTGATTACGAATGCCTGCGAGATTCCGGAAATAATAACTCCAAGTAACATAATCCCTATTGCCATCGTTTACGTCTTAAATCGCTTAAAAACACCCTGATGATTGTATTTTGAAGACCTCACAATTATTGATTCCTAATCTTTCTCGTATGGAGGAAACAATTTGTTTCACGAAATTATCCTCGGTCTCAACCGTACAAGTATTTTTCTCGCCGTTTCCATGTCGCCAATTTCCCGATAGGTTCCGCTTTCATCACACTATCGGTAATAAGATTGTTTATTGCATAATGTAAAGATGAAAAGCCATGTTGTCTAAAAGTTACCCGACTTTATTGTATTCCTGCCTCCTTTACCTGAAAAAAGAAGAGAACTGACATTATCAT
This sequence comes from uncultured Bacteroides sp., assembly GCA_964444735.1. Classification (GTDB taxonomy): domain Bacteria; phylum Bacteroidota; class Bacteroidia; order Bacteroidales; family Bacteroidaceae; genus Phocaeicola_A. The sequence continues at coordinate 5,134 of CAYUIJ010000049.1, forward strand.
CAGAATAATTCCTACTAATCCGTAAAAAAAACGTGCATGCCTACGTCCTAATTTCCTTACAATAAATTGAGCGTTCTGAGCCGTAAAAAACCACTTCCAATTCAAGATGGAAGCCAATAAGGAAATAATTCCTGTTACTGCAAACAGTATTTGTATGAAATATTGCGCCGCCATGTCGTTTATTTTGCGTCAAAACGGATAGTACGTTCACCGTTTTCCTGTTCTTCAATGTACACTTTTACTGCATCCAGCGGAAGAAGCTCATCTATTAGTTCCGGCCATTCAATAAAACATAGGGCACCGCAATAAAAATAGTCCTCATATCCCATGTCGTAAACTTCTTCAAGGCTCTTTATTCTGTAAAAATCAAAATGGTAAATTAGCTCTCCTGTTTTAGAACGGTATTCGTTGACAATGGCAAAGGTAGGCGAGTTGATAACGTCTGTCACTCCCAGATTTTCGCATACAGCCTTGATGAATGTAGTTTTTCCTGCACCCATTTTGCCGTAAAAGGCAAAGACAGTATTGTCACCCATTGCCGCAATGAATTCTTTGGCAGCTTCGTAAATTCGTTCCAATGAAAGAATCTTAATTTCCATATCTATTCTTTTTTGATTGTTGCATGATAGATTTGTTTTCCTGTTTTGCATAGAGTGTATATCAGTATGGAGAAAAATATGATGGCTGCTCCCGAGGGAACATTGTATATATATGAAAATGACAGTCCGCTCAGACAACTGCCCAACGCTATGAAAACGGATATCCAGATAATGCGTTTAAATTGGCAGGTGAACAGGTTGGCTGTCATTTGAGGTATGGTGAGCAAGGAAATTACAAGTACAATGCCTACCATACGCAGACATGCCACGATAGTCAAGGCGATGAGTATCATCAGCCCATATTCCATTGTTCTCACCGGGAGGTGTTGCGAACGGGCAAACTCCCGGTCAAATACCAGACAAATGATGGGATGCAAAAACAAGGTGAATATAAGTACCAATATGGCCGATATTACTGCCAGTGTCCAAATGTCTGAATGCGTAATGGTAAGAATATTCCCGAAAAGATAGGATGACAAGTCTGGAGTAAATCCGGGTGCCATATAGCTGAATATGATACCTATGGCCATGCCCAGGGTCCAGAATACGGCAATGGCTGAATCCTCACGCATATCATGGCGTTTGCTCAGCCATTCAATTCCAAATGCTGACAGTACCGAAAATATGGCAGCCGATAAAATGGGCGATATTCCCAAATAAAGTCCTATGCCGATACCTCCAAACGAGGAGTGAATGATTCCCCCGCTGATAAACGCCAGTCTTCGGGTCACGATATATGTGCCGAGAATGCCGCATGCAATACTTGCAAAAAGACTTCCCAGCAAAGCGTTCTGAAAAAAAGTATATTGCAATAGTTCTGTCATGTTCACCTGGTTGTTGAATTAAAAAAATACAATGTCAAGCAAGAAGTTGCGCATATCACTGATTTTAAATAGTCAAGTCCTTAAAAAGTATATTCCGGTGAGAAAATACTCCATACCATAGTAAGTTCTCTCCGATTTCTTCAATAAAGACAAAGAGCGTTCTCATAGTTTTTTTGAAGTTATATGAAACGGCAGCCAACAGCACATTTACAGCATCTCCAAACAGCCCCTGTAAAAGTCACCTCCTAACCGACAATCTGTCTTCAAGTGACTGATTACCGGTTCTATTCCCGTCTGCTTGCAGAATAGCCGGTGTCTCTTTCTCCGGGCATAATAACTGTCTCCGTTTTTAGGCATGTCCGGCATCAGCATTTGTGTCCCATTGGCCTCTTTCTTTCCCCTGTACCCTCTGTCACCAGCCGATTGCCATTCTTTTACCGGATTCCATCCGTCTGTACCGGCCAAAACCTCTTCAATATCATAGCCGTTGAGGCTTTTCAACCGCTTCCCGTAAGAAACTCCGGCCTTCGGATTGGCACCGGCGCCCTTACTCTGATATTCGGCATAAAATACAGTAGACTCATTGCTTTTCTTTCCCTTGTTGTTCCATCCCGCAGGAGCTATATGGGCACCCAAATTGCAACGGATGAATACGGCCTTTGCATAAGGATGCCCCGGACGTGAAAGGCCCGCACCGCTTACTCCTTCGGCTGCAGTCATAAGACAGTCGTAAAAGACATAACCATATTTCTGGTCTTTATCGGTAGAGGGAGCAGTAAGGTATCCGTTACCTACGCTATGAACGGTACAACGGTTGAACACGGCCTGCGACCATCCGAAAATAAAATCAGTCGTACCTTCTATATAACAGTCCTCATAATACTGACGACAGCCTTTTCCATAGGTGTATAGTGTGCCCTGGTTTCCCAAAAAACGGCAATTCTTGAACATAACCCTGTCGGCACTCACGAAACATGCTACAGCCTGTCCTGCCCTCCCGGCAGTATTGGCAAAGGTTATGTTCTCTGCATAAAAATCGGGAGCATAGATATAGCACGTAGATGAACCTGAGGCGGACATTTCTTCACCGAAACGGTTCTTTTTGCCGGCATAATCATCATTGGCAAGCACAGCTCCGTTTTCTCCAATAAGTGATATGTTTACCTTAGATTCCGGTATGACTGTTTTTTCCTTGTATTCGCCCTTGCGCACAAGAATGGTTGTACGCTTGTTTTTTCTGAAATCGGGCACAGCATTGATTGCTTCCTGAATTGTAAAAAAGTCACCGCTTCCGTCTTTTGCCACAACAAAATCATAGAAATGCACATACTTAGCCAGTTCAGGAATGCTTTCAACAATGGCTCTTGCCGCTAATCCTGCAATAATGCGTCCGCCATATACATTCAGGTGTGTATTGTCCTGACATCCTTTCGGACGTGCCGGTGAAACGCCTTCAGGTATCCACATGAAAAGTCTTTTAGAATCTTCTTTTCCCATACCCTGAACCAGATTGTGCGTGAGCCTGTTCATATCAATGAATGTCACTCCCATTCCGGCAGCCACATTGCGGGGAGAATCAAGATAAGCTCCGTGTGTATCAATCAGCGTATCGCCTTCAAACTTTGTTCCACTGGCCTTTTCCTTACGGAAATCATCATTGGCCACAGCACTGCCGTTGTCATAAAAATTACGGCGCACAATTGAATTGAAAAGCACTGGAATACCTCCCTTTTCACGAGTCTCTCTTACAAAACGGCGCAAATTCTCATCGAATGTCGTACCCGGATCGGTATGCCTTTCGGAATCCGCCTTTTCATCATTATGTCCGAACTGAATGAAAACATAATCGCCCTTGCGTATGCTTGCATACACTTTAGCCCAATGGCCCTCGTCAATAAAACTCTTTGAGCTGCGTCCGTTCAACGCATGGTTGTCAACCCTTACTTCCTTAGAGAAATATCCGGCAAGCATCTGCCCCCACCCGCGTTCCTGATTGCCGTCTTTTAACGGTTTGTTGGCCATTGTAGAATCACCAATGGTAAATATGGTTATGACATCATCCGGACCGGTCCGGAATGATGCCAGCAACAGTAGCGCGCACAATGCCATCAACATTTTGATTTTCATGAATCGCATTAATAAGATTTTACATTGTAATCTATAAAAGTTATAAACAGATAAGAAAAAGGATTCAAGGCATCCGCACAAGGCCTTACCTATCCTCCTCTCTTTCCTTATTCCAAACAATGATTATTTTCAGGTTTAACCATCTCCAGCCAGGCCAGATTGAATTTGTAATAAAAACGGCTGCTGACAAGATGGATCATGTTATCGGGAGTTTGTGTTCCGGCCAGATAGCCGCGGGGTTCGGCATGGACTTCATCAACCTCAAACCATTGTGTCCAGGCGCCTCCGTTCAGAAATTGTTTCTTCCCGTCAGTAAGCAAACGTTTTACCGGCCATGTTTTTCCTTCGTCATACGATACGGCTGCAAACATACCTGCCCCTTTGATCTTCTTGCCATCGGGAGTCCGGAACCACATTTCCTTGTCGGTCTCTGAAGTACGATACGGATGTCCGGTAAATGAAACCAGCAACAACGGGCCTTCATTCAGACGCAGCAAGACCAGACGCTGTCCGCCGTCAATCGGAGGAAACTCAGAAGGTGAATAAGTCCACGTTTCCCCCATATCATCTGATATACTCATCGGCATACGCATATGCCCGTGCTTATCCTTAATGTTGTTGCTGCGCCCCAAAGCCATCAGACATCCGTCTTTCAACTGTACCACTCCGGCATGTATGCCCGCAATAGTTGTTCCCTTGCCACCATCCTTGAACTCGGGCAATGGCGATCCGTCCCAAGGATCATTCCATGTTTTTCCTCCATCCTTGCTGATATGTATGGCAGATCCGTCACTTCCTCCGCCTCCAGCATCGCAAGCCTGAATAATCCATCCTTCACGAGTCACGGATGTGCCGGCAATTACCTGATGACGGCTTGTATGCTCATGAGCTATAATGGAAGGCCTGCTCCATGTAGCACCATTGTCCGTACTGGTACGCAAGGTCATCATCAGATTACGCCATCCGCCCAAGGCTTCTACTCCATTGATATGATATAAAGTACATTTTCCGTCATTGAGAAGAGCCGAACCGGTCATATTACGGTCGGGAACCTTATAGAACAGGCGGGGCGTTTCCCACTCTGTACTACCCTTACGAATACGCGAAGAAAGGACAGTCAGCTCACGACCTTTCTCATTATCGGCAGAAAACCATACAACCAGCAAATCACCGTTATCACACCATGTAATGGCAGGCTGGTGATTGTGAAGATAAAACGGCACTCCGGAACCCGGTGCCGGTTCGTGCACATAAGTCTTAAACGGCTCAAATACGGGAACATTGACTTTTTGTTTTTCCCAGTCACACTTTTCCTGACTTACCGTAACCGTATACTGATCGGGCAATACAGCCAAAGGCCGAGTCTCAGGATAGTCAGCCTGCACCACGCGAAAGCCCGTATGCACAAACTTGTCTTGAGGGATCATGGCCATACGGTTGCCCGAACGCAAAAAATCAGCAGGAGTATTATGACTACCGCCTCTTGTCACACGGAAATCGCCATCGGCATAGCCTACAGGATCGGTTTGTTCACAAGGGATATAGGGACCATACCAGTCAAGGCACCATTCTTCCACATTCCCGCACATATCATAAAGTCCCCATGCATTGGCAGGGGTCTGGGCTACTTTCAATGATATATATTTCAGTTTAGGGGCTATCTCCTGATTTTTCTGATAATTTTTCGGCAACTTGTCATCCATGTAAAACTTAAAATAGCTGCCAGCACGACAAGCATATTCCCATTCGGCCTCAGTAGGCAAACGATAGGTTTTTCTTTCTTTTTCCGAAAGCCATCTGCAGAAAGCCGTCGCATCATCATAACTGACAAAGACAACTGCCTCATCATCTTCGGTAGAAAATCCGCACTCCCCACGCAGCCGCTTATGTTCAGGACGGAATTGCTCATACTGCGCATTGGTAACCTCTGTTATTGCCATTTTAAAAGGCTTTGAGATGGTTACTTTATGCACCGGAGCCTCGTCATAATCTTGTCCGATACCCAGCCCGCCCATATAAAAACTTCCGGCAGGAATCTCCACCATCGGAATCTGAGGTTCGCTCTGGTTCCGTGCATACACACCCGCTCCTATACACAAGAGACATCCGCCTATTATCAATCTTAGCTCCATTTACAACTTCAGTGCTTTCAATATCAAATCTTCATTCCGATAAAATTATCCGCAATATGTTTTCCCCCGCTATTGCAAGGGATTCCATTCATTTTCTGCCGCAAACACTTCCGCAAGGGTGATCTTTTCAGCTTCCTCCCTTGTCAACTGACGACTCCACGGCGCTCTTTCTTTTGTATCCGCCCCCACACCGGTATTATTATATTCGGCATAACGCGCGGTCTGCTCATTCGACACTTTACCCCAGTTGTGCCATCCTTTCGGGACGATATGCCCGCCCAGCTCACAATTCATATACAGTGTATATCCGTAAGGCCTCCACGGACGTCCTAACCATACCTTATGCACATTATTGGCAGCGGTCAGCTTGCAATGATTGAAAACATATCCGTATTTTATATCCATGGGAGTTGAAGCGGCTGTGACATATGAATCAATTTTGCTGAAAATAACACAATTCTCAAACCATGCAGTCGACGGGCCGAAAATAAAATCGGTAGTTCCCTCAATATAACAGCCGGCAAAATAAAGACGGGTTCCGGCAACGCCTGTATAAACCGTATCCTGATTTCCCAATATCCGGCAATTGATAAACTTCAAACGGTCACCCTCGGTATGCAAGGCAACCGCTTGCCCTTTGCGCGGCGCATTGTTTTCTATGGTTATATTCTTGAAAGTAATATCATTCCCTTCAACCTTTACCGTATAGGTCCTGAACGTTCCCATCATCACCTCTTTTCCTTCCATGCGTATATTGGCATGGTCATCATAAGTAATAATTGTCTCATCCCTGTCTTCACCCAGAATTTCAATATTGGTCAGCCATGAAGGAATAATAACTTTTTCTTTATAGACTCCTTTTTTCACATAAATCACTTTATGATAGTCCATAAATGCCCTGCAATCTTCAATGGCATCCCACAGATTCCGGAACCGGCCGGAACCGTCACGGGCCACGACCAAAGTATCCGGAGTGTCTGTCGCCGCACGGCCACATAAACACATCAATAAGGTAATCAGTATAATTCCTGCTCTTTTCATATTACAATCTCATTTAAACTGTTTTTCTAATCTTTCTCTTTCAAGACTTGCATTGATAAACGGTCCTACTGCTTTCGGGTCGTTTGAACGCGTCTTTTCATTGATATAATAATCATATTCACCCGAACGATAGGGCTTCCCTCCCAATCCGGCAACGGCACAAGTCTGAGTCAGCGAAACAACTCCATTATCATCAACTTCAATAAAATGTTTCAAGATTCCCTCATACCCCTTTTCGGCAACCTCCAAATAGGACTTATCTATCAATCCAAGACGAACTCCTTTATAAAGAGTATATACAAACATGGCAGAGACAGACGATTCCAGATAATTTCCTTTGTCTCCGCTTCTGTCAATCACCTGATACCATAAACCGGTCTCCTTATCCTGCCAGTTTTTTATCTGCTTCGCCACATTCTGCAGAATATCCATAACCTGCTCTCTCCCCGGCTCGTGCCTCGGAATAAACTCCAAAGCATCGACCAATGCCATAGAGAACCAGCCCATAGCACGCCCCCATGTATGGGCAGACTGTCCGGTTTCCTTGTCAGCCCAGAGCTGTTTGTGAGCTTCATCCCACGCATGGCGATAAAGCCCTGTAACCGGATCATAGGTATGCCTGGCGCAAACAACAAATTGCTTTATCACATCCTGATAATCTTCAGGACGATTGTTGCGAAAAGCATATTCCGCATAGTAAGGAGACGCCATATAAATACCGTCCAGCCACATTTGATCAGGATATACCATTTTATGCCAGAATCCGCCTTCTTTGGTACGAGGCTGGCAAGCCAGCTGATCGCGAAGCTTGTCCATTGCCTTTTTGTAACGCGCATCTTTGGTCTGTTCATATATACGGAAAAGAATTTTTCCTGTATTGATTCTGTCCAGATTCAATTCCGATGGCCTGTAAGTTTCTATACTGCCATCGGGATGCACCATTGTCTCACAATATTTTAAAGTATAATCATAATACTTTTTATCACCGTATGCATCATATAGATTCAAAAAGGCCTGCAGCTCAACTCCATGACAATAACCCCAGTTTAAGTGCCGTACATAATCCAGCTGCCATGCTTCGGGGAAACGAATCATCTCTGATTCTGCCATTCTGACAGACCATGGAACTTGTTTATCAATCTGCGTTGTCCGCGCAAAAATACACACGGAACAAAAAAGGAATCCGCACGCAAGAAAATACTTATTAATATTTTTCATAGTTCAATCGATTGACTATTGCAAAATTAGAGATTAATTTACATTTTATATAAACATTTGTATTTAATAAATTTAAAATTAATCATTTCAATAGCTATTATTCATAAAGAAGCTGTAACTTTGGGACAAAACATCGTAAAACTAACCCGAATAAAACAATAAAACTTAAATTTGGTATTATGAGTAATTTTAAAAATGACAAGATGACCAACTACCGTTGGTGGATCTGTGCCATGCTATTTTTCGCAACTACAGTAAACTACATGGACCGTCAGGTTCTTTCGTTAACATGGAAAGACTTTATTGCTCCGGAATTTCACTGGACTGACGGTAATTACGGAAACATTACAGCAATTTTTTCAATTATTTATGCAATAGCAATGCTTTTTGCCGGCCGATTTGTCGATTGGATGGGAACTAAGAAAGGTTATTTATGGTCCATTGGAATTTGGTCTTTAGGAGCCTGCGTTCATGCTATCTGCGGTTGGACGACAGAAATGACTCTTGGCGTAGAAAGTGTTCATGATTTAATTAATGCTACTGACAAAACGGCTGTTTCAGCTACCGCCATTGCGACTGTGAGCGTATACTATTTCATTGCGGCCCGATTTATTCTTGCTATGGGTGAAGCGGGAAACTTTCCTGCTGCAATTAAAGTCACAGCCGAATATTTTCCCAAAAAAGACCGTGCTTTTGCAACAAGCATTTTTAACGCAGGCGCCACGGTCGGAGCTTTAATAGCTCCGGTCACCATACCGTCATTAGCAAGCTATTTTAAAGAAATCGGTTTCGGTAACGGATGGGAAATGGCATTCATCGTTATTGGCGGACTTGGCTTTATCTGGATGGCATTCTGGGTATTTATGTATACCAAACCTGGTGAAAGCCGTCATGTAAACAAAGTAGAATTAATTTATATAGAACAAGACAAAGATAAAGAAGAAGTAAAAGGAAAGGTAAAAGAAGAAAAATCAATGTCGTTTCTTCAATGCTTCAAATACAAGCAAACATGGGCTTTTGCCTTCGGCAAATTCATGACCGATGGTGTATGGTGGTTCTTCCTGTTCTGGACTCCTGCCTACGTCAGCGATGTTTACCATCTTCCTTCAGACAATCCTACCGCGCAATTATTGATATTTGTCCTTTATGCTATCACCATGTTGTCAATTGTCGGAGGATGGCTCCCGACATATTTTGTTGACAAGAAAGGAATGAACCCTTACGCCGGACGTATGCGCGCTATGCTTATTTTCGCATTCTTCCCTCTATTGGCTCTGTTTGCCCAGCCTCTTGGCGAATATTCATATTGGTTCCCGGTTATTATTATCGGTATTGCCGGTGCCGCGCACCAGGCTTGGTCAGCCAATATATTCTCTACCGTAGGAGACATGTTCCCTAAAACAGCAATTGCGACAATTACCGGGATCGGTGGTATGGCCGGAGGTGTGGGCTCATTCCTGATCAACAAAGGCTCTGGTACATTATTTGACTACGCTGCCGAAACCAATATGGGATTTATGGGATTCGAAGGGAAACCTGCCGGTTATTTCATAATATTCTGTATTTGCGCAGTAGCATATCTTATTGGATGGATTGTAATGAAGACTTTAGTACCTAAATACAGACCTATCGTAATAGACTGATTGATCTTATAAATAAAATTCTTTAAAGATATGGTTGTGCCAGGACCCGGCACAACCTTTTTTATGCGCGAAGCCCCGGCTCGTGGAAGCCAGGGCTTTGTTGTCGCCCAAAGTTCGTGTGACTTCCGGCATCATCTTTTTCGTTATGGCAAAGTTGCAATTTTTCCACATACCCGGCCAAACGGTTCCTTTTCCGCAAAGAATTGATGACAGCACGGCAATGAGCAGGCCGGCTTCCTGCAAAGACAGCCGCTTTTAGCCCACAGCCGCATTCATTGGCCTTGCGATGCGTAAAGGCAACCGAATGAAGCAGGCTCTTCAGAGAAAATGCCGGATCTTATCCGGAAAATAACCGAGGAAACTTTACCGAAAGCGATAATTCTTGATTTTGCGCTCGCTTTTGGCGATAGGCAGATTTTTCACCGTGTCATTTTAATGACCGTTGATAATAGCGGGTAACCTGCTTTTTTGTTACTTTTGCATGCCATTAATGGCCGACTTAACATACAAATACAAAAGAAAAATGGAATTAGCAAGTAAGTACAATCCCATGGATGTGGAAGGAAAATGGTATCAGTATTGGCTGGACAACAAGCTTTTCAGTTCTAAACCAGACGGACGTGAGCCTTATATCGTTGTCATTCCGCCGCCTAACGTCACTGGCGTGCTTCACATGGGGCACATGCTTAACAATACCATTCAGGATATTCTGGTACGTCGCGCACGCATGGAGGGAAAGAACGCATGCTGGGTACCGGGAACTGATCATGCTTCTATCGCAACCGAAGCTAAAGTGGTTGACAAGCTGGCACAGGAAGGTATCAAGAAGACCGACCTCACACGCGAAGAATTTCTCAAGCATGCATGGGCATGGACCGAAGAACACGGAGGCATCATCCTCAAACAGCTGCGCAAGCTGGGAGCCAGCTGCGACTGGGACCGCACGGCTTTCACCATGGATGAGACCCGAAGCAAGAGCGTTATCAAAGTATTCGTGGATCTGTATAACAAGGGGCTCATCTACCGCGGTATACGCATGGTAAACTGGGATCCGGAAGCCCTCACCGCACTGAGCGACGAAGAGGTTGTCTATAAGGAAGAGCACAGCAAGCTTTATTATCTGCGTTATTATGTGGCCGATGATATGAACGGAGAGTCCGGATCCGAAAGCGAGGTTGTACACCGTAATGCAAGGAGACACCGCTATGCCGTAGTGGCTACCACTCGTCCGGAAACCATTATGGGCGATACAGCCGTGTGTATCAACCCGAAAGATCCGAAGAACCAGTGGCTGAAAGGAAAGAAAGTAATTGTTCCGCTGGTAAACCGCGTGATTCCGGTTATTCAAGACAGCTACGTAGATATCGAGTTCGGTACCGGATGTCTGAAAGTAACCCCTGCTCACGATGTGAACGACTATATGCTGGGCGAGAAATACAACCTGCCGATCATCAACATATTCAACGACAACGGGACACTGAGCGAAGCTGCCGGGATGTATGTGGGCATGAACCGCTTTGACGTGCGCGCACAGATAGAAAAAGACCTTGAAGCTGCCGGACTGCTTGAAAAAGTAGAGGCATATACCAATAAGGTGGGATTCTCTGAGCGCACCAACGTTGCCATTGAGCCGAAACTGTCCATGCAATGGTTTTTGAAGATGAGGCATTTTGCAGACATGGCACTGCCGCCTGTAATGAACGATGAGCTGAAGTTCTACCCATCCAAATACAAGAACACTTATAAGAACTGGTTAGAGAACATTAAAGACTGGTGTATCAGCCGCCAGTTGTGGTGGGGACATCGCATACCGGCATACTTCTTTCCCGGAGGTGGGTATGTAGTGGCCGAAACTCAGGAAGAGGCACTGAAGCTAGCCCGGGAGAAGACAGGAAATACAGCGATGAAGATGGAAGACTTACGTCAGGATGAAGACTGTCTTGACACTTGGTTCTCGTCATGGTTGTGGCCTATCTCACTTTTTGATGGAATCAACAGTCCGGGCAACGAGGAAATAAGCTATTACTACCCTACCAGTGACTTAGTTACCGGTCCGGATATCATCTTTTTCTGGGTGGCCCGCATGATTATGGCAGGCTATGAGTATCAAGGACAGATGCCGTTCAAGAACGTATACTTCACAGGTATCGTACGCGACAAGATTGGCCGCAAGATGTCAAAATCGCTGGGAAACTCGCCCGACCCATTGAAACTGATTGAGAAATACGGTGCTGACGGCGTGCGCATGGGTATGATGCTTGCCGCCCCTGCCGGAAACGACATCCTCTTTGACGATGCGCTCTGCGAGCAGGGACGTAATTTCAACAACAAGATATGGAACGCCTTCCGTCTGGTAAAAGGCTGGAATGTGGCCGATACGGCACAACCTGAATACGCGCGCCTTTCCACCGAATGGTTCGGATCCATATTGGCCAAAACAGCAGCCGAGGTTAACGGCCTCTTCGGCAAATACCGTTTGAGCGAAGCCATGATGGCTGTTTACAAACTGTTCTGGGACGAATTCTCAAGCTGGTATCTCGAAATGGTAAAACCGGTCTACGGACAGCCCATTGATAAGGTTACCTACGAGAATACACTGGGTTATTTTGACAGTCTGCTGAAACTGCTCCACCCGTTCATGCCGTTCATCACCGAAGAGTTGTGGCAACACATCTATGAGCGCAAGAAAGGTGAAAGCATCATGGTACAGACACTGGATATCCCGGCCGGATTCAATGATGAGCTTATCAGCCGTTTTGAGGTGGTAAAAGAGGTTATCGGAAGCATCCGTACCATTCGTCTGCAAAAGAACATCGCACAGAAAGAGTCCCTGTCACTGGAAGTGGTAAGCGAAAATCCGGTTGCCGCGTTCAACCCCGTGATTGAAAAGCTCTGCAATCTGTCGGCCGTCTCATTGGTAGAAACAAAATCAGACGGCATCACCGCATTCATGGTAGGAACCACCGAATATGCCGTACCTTTGGGCAACCTTATCAACGTGGAGAAAGAGCTCAAGAAACTGGAAGCTGATTTGAAATATCAGGAAGGTTTCCTGATGAGCGTCATGAAGAAGCTGAACAACGAGAAATTCATAAGCAAGGCTCCGGCCGGCGTGATTGAAACGGAACGCAAGAAACAGGCCGATGCCGAGACCAAGATTGCCGCTCTGAAAGAAAGTATCAGCAAGCTGAAATAAAAACTGTTCTCTTAATTCCGCCGGCCGGTATAATGCAATATGGGAAGTCAATGCGAGGTTTGCGCTTTACATGTGTTTTTGAGG
>CAYUIJ010000050.1:0-17463 GCA_964444735.1 uncultured Bacteroides sp.
TCCCCCCCCCGTCCTCATCCGTTATGCTGTGCGGGTGACTCTTTCGAGTCATACATGCTGGCAGATGCGTCTCATAGGCATGCACGGTTCTCGTTCTGGCATAGACTTTGGAGCGGATCTTGTACCAGCAGTAGCTCTATCCGTACTCCTTGTCCGGCGGCACCAATATCCTTGCGGCATCTCCCGCGAGATTTCCGATCTGGAATTCCTATCTCTTGTCTGCCGGGGGGGGGAGGAGAGAGAAAAAAGAGAAAGCCTGCTGTGCCGTGACGACTTTCTCTCCCGGACCTGCCGGACGCGGGAAATGTCCGATGAACGGCTTCCCGAATTCAGGCTGCAAGGAAAGCAGATAAGCAACTCATGTCATTCTGAAATATTTTCACTGCGTTAGTTTGGATCACAAATGAGGACAACCCTTTCAAAAGGCAGCTTGCCTCATAATTTTTACACATGGTCAGAAGATTCATACTTTCTGTCTTGCAACAAGCAATCCAGACAAAGGAACATAATATACGCCCCAGCCTATCATCGTCATAACAGAAGAATCAATACCCATGTACACGTCAATATCGGAGTAATTCCAAATAGCCAATAATTGGGATACAATCATTATATATATAAAATAGCCAATCAGTCGGGCAGGAACAACAATTGCCCCTTTCACTACATCTGTCAGTCCTTGATAGACACCCGATGCCAATCCATAAATACCGCCCCAAACCGCACAACCAACAAATATTAAGAAAGGCAAGGCTGACAAAAACGGTGAACGCTCCAATCCGCCTGTAATGCTCAACAATATTTCATAACGAGAAAAGGTCAGTACCAAGACTATTCCTACATATACAATAAAAAAGAATGTTGCCAGCAAAAATGCCTGAAGTCTTTTCCCGGACAAGCCTAAAAACACACGCGGTTTCCTTTTCTGTAAAGAAAAACATTTAAAGAAACAGGAAGCTTTTAAAATACTGAATCCTGTCAGCAGTATAAAAAGTGAAATAAAAGGAGACGTTTCTATATTGTTCACAATATTTTTCAACATCCATCGAATCCCTTCCGTACTAAGCATATTCCGTACAGGTATATTGTTCAGACTTCCAATCCACGAACCTGCTACTACCAGCAATACCAGAAAAGAAGCTGCCAATATCAGATGATATATACTCCACTTATTCCTCATCAGGCTCCAGATTATCCAGACTTAATATCCCCAATTCCAAAGCCCTCACAACCAGCCTGATTGCATTTATTCCGTTTCGCTCATCCGGAGGAAACAATCTGCCAATCAAATCATTTTGTCTTTTTTCCAATGATTTGACTCCAAACGGTATGCCGCGCAAGTTTGTAATCATTTCTTTAGTATATCCTAACGCCAGATGACGCAGCAGACGCTCATCATATTCGTCAATATCATAATCGATAACCGCCTGCCGCCTTTTACATTCAATCAATACTGACTGTCTGAAACGCATTACAATTTTTTCCAAGATTGGTTGATTGAATACCCATTGCTTTCCTTCCATCACATTTTGTATTTCCGAACGTGTCAGCAGCTCTCCTGTTTTCAATACAATGCCGATAGCTCCGGCATCCAAAGCATCAACCCATAGCTTCTCATTCAATATTTCACCCGTAAAAATCAGTACCTTTACTGTAGAATATCTCTTTCGGATATTTACGCATATATCTATTCCTACTGTAGTAGAGCCTCCCAGTCCCAAATCCAGAAGTACCATGTCAGGTATGTTTTTTTCCATAAGGATCCAAAAATCTTTCTCGGTCATAGCTGTACCTATGACTTCAACTTCCGGAATCTCATTTCGAAATATTTCTTCAGTTCCTTTAAGTTCTAATTTTACGTCCTCTACAATTATGACTTTAAATTTTGCACCTGTTGTCATATCATATATCACTTTTTATGCGGAACAGTAAACCATACGCAAAACCCTCCATTTTCAACCGTTCCGGCATTAATTCTACATCCGCGCTTACCTGTATATTCATCATGTTCACGAATTACCTGTTTACATATCAAAAATTCCGTACCCTTTAATCCTCCGGTTTTCTCATCTTTCATTTTTTCAATATTCGGATAAAAGAGCTGATCCAATTCATCACGAGAATAATTTCGCCTGAAGTCAGTCAAAACAAACCTGACAAAATCATTTTCTTTTCTTATACTCAAACACAGATTTCCTCCACATTGGTAAGAGAATGCCTCTCGAAGTAAATTTTCCAGTAAGAATACAAGCAACACAGCGTCTCCTATGACTTGTACCGGTTCTACATCTGATTGCAAATTTAGTTGAAAAGACACTTTTTTATTCATACGTCCGACATATTTTATAGCACTTTCCGCTAAATCTTCCACATTTATCGTTTCACGTCTGAAAGTAAGGCTTTCAAGCTGTCTGGACATATATGAGCTCAACAACATAAACATATCTCTATAATAGCTCATTGTCTCTTCCATTTCTGTTGTCAGTCTTCTTTCTTCCTCAACAGGTACTCCATGTCTCATACGCCCGACAATTTGCCTTACTCTGTTAGGATAATATGAGGTTTCGTGCTTAATTGTTGAAAGACAGTTATCAAGTACCTGATTCTGTATATGCAACATATTTCCTTCATGATTTGCCCTTTGCTTATTATCTCTGATTTTTTCCAAATCACGATAAGTACGCTCCACACGTACAATATTGTTCATAACTAAAATTGCAACATATCTGGCAACCAGCTCCAACAATAATATTTCATCAGTACGTAACTTATTACGAAAACAGAAAACGAGTACTCCAATGCATGACTCATCGCCATTCCATTCGACAATTAATGGAAAACCTCCCTCTGTGGCATTTGGAGACAAGCATCTCCTCTTTAATCTGTAACATTCATTCACAAGCTCATTTATCCTAATTGATTCTGAACTTATAGGATAAAATACAGATTGCAATAGAGAAGAATCATCCCGCTTTACGGCAATTCCCCACGAAAATATGCTCACTAAATCATTCATACTTTCATAAGCTTCGCCCAGAGCCTTGGTCCACATAGCCTTCCAATCCTGATTTTCTTCAATCTTACCAGAGGATGCTGAGAGTAAAATCTCGTCAATTAGCAATATCTGTTCCAAATTGAGTCTATAAAACATTCTATGACGAAAATAAAGCAAATAATATCCTATAAGAAATGCAAACAGTAAAGTCAGGCATAAAACAATACTTACCATTTTATTTACTGTCGAATGTTCCATTTCCTCGCAATAAGTTTCAAGTGAATTGTCACGACTAAGTAATTTATACAAACAAGTGTATGCTGTATTATTATATGAATATTTCTTCCATTCTTTCAATGCCAGAAAAGCTACAGACAACTCGTTGCGTACATCCAGAATAATATGATAATCTGTTTCAAAATTATTTACAAACCATTCTATCTCGGCCGCATCACCTTCTCCTACAAGTTTCATTAACACGCCTTTGTTTTCAGAATGTTCTACATAATATTTATTCAAATAACAAACAGAAGAATCTGCATATGCCAGCGCACGTTCGTATTCACGATACACGTTTGAAAAATATACCGAATCGGCAAACTGAGAAGCCCTTTTCAAATCATCGTTATAATAATCTGCTTGTTCCTTTCTATCCGACAACTCTTCTGCTGAGATATCTTTCTTACTGCAAGAAGTCATTATTCCTATCCCTAATATACAGAAAAACATACTCAAAACCTTACGGACTCCTTTAGGTAATCTGAAGAAGAACCGGCTCCCTTTTCCCAACTCACTTTCTACAGAAAATGCGCATACCCTAAACATATCATTGGTTTTTCTATATTTTTCTATAATTCCCTTACAATTCATCAGCCCGAATCCGTTTCCCTTATTCTTTTTCAGATCCTCCTCATATTCTTTGCCGTTATTCATGCCAATACGCGCAGAGTCATAAACCTTTTCATTCAATATACAAGAAATATCAGCATCTGACAATCCTCTGCCGTCATCTTTAACAGAAATCTCTACGCAATCTTCCTTTTCTTCCGCATAAATCGAAATATGTCCCTTTTCAAAAGAATACTTTCGTGCATTCTCTGCCAACGTGTTTATCATGAAAAGCGTCAACGCTTTATCGGCTTTTACTATACATTGAGTAGATCTCACTTCCAATGTTTGATTTTTCATTTCAAATGTCCGTCTACTCTTAGCCAGGATTTCAAATAAATCATTTAATGCAAAAGTTTCAATATTCAAGCTCAACTCGCCTTGCCGCATTTTTATCCATAAAGTCAAGATTTCATTATATTCATTTATACGATCAACCAATTCCTCAATATAAGCTATCTTATCATTTTTTATGTCTTCATTTTTCACATATTCCAAATGCAACAACTTGTGTGTTTCATTAATTATTCTATCTATATACGGAATTATTCCTGTAACAATCGAGACACATGCTTTTTTTACAATATTCTGTCTTTTATTCTCTACAATATGTTGTTCCAGAATATATTTTTCTTTTTCTATCTGCCTGCGTTCACTTTCCAATTTAAAAAAATAGAGCGAACTCCGAAATACCCAAACTACATATGGGCGAATCACCTTCAATAAAGAACGCTCTTCCTTTGACAGTTTTCTATCAATTTCAAAAACAATATCTCCATCAACAATCCTGATTTGTAACTTACAGTGAAATATTTGTCCCAAATCAGAACATACAGCTTCTGCAAGCTTTGATTCTAATTCTTTTTCTTCACTTATACTTAAAGGCGCCTCCGCAAGCAAACGTCTGCAAAATTCTATACTATCTTTCAACTTCTCAACTTGTGCGATATTGTTTTTTCGCCATTTCCGATTCGACCATATAAACAATAAACCGAACAAGACGAGCATTACAATTACCAATATAAGCCAAAAACTCAATTGACTTGATTCCGATTCCAAGCTGTCATAACGACTTTCCAATTCTTTATCTTGCCGCACGACATCCAATATATCAAGATATATGTTTCGGTTATAATCCGATTCATTTTTCAGGCCCATACCCGCATAAGCAATGCTAAGCTGCTCTCTGATACGCGCGATCCATTCAGGTACTGTCTGAATATTCTTATTGCTCATCCATCTGATTTCCATTGGAATGGCATCGTCCATACGATATGTAGGCAAATGATGCACAGAATCATTGCATGAATAATAAGAGTGATGAAAAGATACACAATCCAGAGCTTTGCGCAAATAATCTATGGCATCCTGATACTGAGTCTGCCGGATAAGGCAAGACGCTATTGTACGATAAACTCCTGCTATCTGATAAATGTCACCGTATAGTTTAAACTTATCTAAGGCTTTTTCAGCCAGTGCCATAGGTAATAAAGAATCTGCTATATTATCTGCGTTCACCATTTGTAAAGCTTGTGAACGATATTTTTTCAGAATAGCCGCCCGATCAGGATCATTCAGCATTTCAGCGTATGCCTGCAAACAATTCGCTCTGAAATACAGATAATCATTGCATTCTACCATGCAACGACCTAAATAATCAAATTCTTTTAAAGTAATATCTTGCAAATTTTCTCCTTTACATAATCCGCCAGCCCCCTTCATGTAATAATAATAAAGCAATTGAGCCGTGTCACGAGGTAACATATTTACATTAATCTGCTCTATTTCGGCTATTGATTGAGGTAACTGTTGCAAATAATAAAAATATATACTGGAAACTATATGAAACTCAGAACGTGCAAACAACAATCTTGACCTCTCTTTAAAGTCGAAAGCATCAATATCGGCGTCAATTCGTTCCATTCGTTTCAAGGCACTATTTCTATAATCATAGAAAAGTTTGTTTTCGGACGTACGTTGACATATCTTCATCATCCCGATATCTGCGACCAGCAATTCCAGCTCATTGTTACACAATGCATAAACTCTATGCAAATAATAGCGTGAACGAACAAAATCCATTTTCATAAAGGAATAAAAGGCCAAATTATTATAAGCTTGAGCCATTCCTATTGAAAAATTTCCAGCTGAAGATAAAGCACGATCGGCATAAAACTTACATGAATCAAGATTCTTATAATGATAAGAGTATGATATTCTGTTTAATGAATCGGTCAATAGAGACAAGTCTGCTTTGGAAAAACGACTGCATGAGAAAAAGCAAGATATTATAATACATAGAAACAATATGCAAACAGGAATAGTTTTCATCTTGTAAAGTTCACTTTATTACCGTTTTATCACAAATTAGAATAATACAAAGTTAGACTTTTTAAATTTTTGCACAAAAACAGGAAAAGTTAAAAAAGCGATACCCAGACGAAATCACTTCGGCCGGGCATCTCAATAAACTTGGCAGAGTTTATTCTATCTACTTATAATCTTTAAATTAATATAATTATAACAGCCCCAAAGCATAAAAGCTGCTACGTTATAAGAGGAACATGCAAAACACAAAATAATATGAAAAATTATTGTATTCCTATCTCTTCCTCGAAAGATAAAAAAACTTATAACGGCATGGCAGGTCTTCTGACTTTGTTTCCGCAAACAATGCCTTCCCAAATAATGGCATTCAGTGGCAAAAAGAATTTATGCTTGCATTAATAAAACATACAGCAGCGGGACTGTCCAGGATTTTCACCTGATTCCCTTTTAATCGCTATCCTGAACAAGGGAGTTGCGAACCGATGCATTACAAAAGTAAACGGAATATTTAAATTGGCAAAACTTTCATGAATATATTTTGCAGAAAAATATCTTAATAGATTAAGCGGTATGTTAAAGGATTGATACCCAGCCAAACTGATATAAATGAAAGCGACACGGCCATAACTTTAGGCCGGCAGATATGAATATTCTGGAAACTTCGGCAATGATTGTACAAAGATTACCAGGCTCTTGTTATGCCGTTTCAGACAGTACGGTCAATCACATAATTCAGATAAGCCGTGAGTGCTTCGCGGATAGCATGGTCTTTTACATACTGAAGAATCTGAAAGGCATCCAGTCTGTATCTCTCCATTATTTTTTCCGCATATTCTATGCCTCCGTGTCCTTTGGTGAATGTAACCATTTCGGCTATTTCCGAAGCGTTTATTCTGCTGTCCTTGATTTTTCTTACCAGTTCCGCGGTACGTTTGTTCCCGAAATTGTTGACGGCATAAATGGCAGGAAGCGTAATTTTGCCCTCCAGCATATCGTTTCCGGTTGGTTTCCCTATTCGTTTACTGTCGTCATAATAGTCAAAGATATCATCTTTTATCTGGAAGCAGATACCTGTTTTGTCACCGAACAGGCGGAACATTTCCACTTCCTCTTCTGTCGCGCCGGCCGACATTGCTCCCACCTGCGCGCAAGTGGCAAAGAGTGCGGCAGTCTTTTTATGAATAATTTCATAATAAGCCTCTTCCGATGGATGTTCGTTACTGATATCGGAGAGTTGCAGAATCTCGCCTCCCGACAGATTCTGCCCCAGCCGTGCTACAGTCTCAATGATATCAATGTTTTTTGTCAGTGTCGCATGATGTAAGGCAGTCGAAAGCAGATAGTCGCCTACCAATACGGATATCTTGTTGTTGTAGGCCGAATTGACCGACGGCTGTCCTCTCCGTTCGCTGCTTTCGTCTACCACATCATCGTGAATCAGACTGGCTGTATGTAATATTTCAAGCGTTGCGGTTGCATGATAGGTAGCCTGAGATATGCTTCCGAACTGTCTGGCAACAAGCAGGGCCAGTATCGGGCGCATCATTTTTCCGTCTCTACGGCGGATATATGACAAAACCTCTTTCAACAAAGGGTTGGAAGTCTGCAAGGAGTTATCGAATATCTCTTTGAATTCAGCCAATTCCCGCTCTATCGGATGTTTGATTACAGCTGTTTTATCCATAAAAGAACTATTACACACACAAAAGTAATAATAAAACAGGGAAAAAGACCGTCTTTTTTTACTACTTTTACCATGATTTTTTAAATAACAGATGGGAAAATTGTTTTTATTAGACGCATACGCCCTTATATACAGGGCTTATTATGCTTTGATTAAGAATCCGCGCATCAATTCGAAAGGAAAGAATACTTCGGCCATTCTAGGATTTGTCAATACGCTGGAAGACGTGCTGAAACGTCAGTCGCCTACCCATATCGGAATTGCTTTCGACCCTTCAGGGCCTACTTTCCGCCATGAGGCATACAGGCAATACAAGGCTCAGCGTGAGGAAACGCCCGAAGTCATACGCGAGTCGGTTCCTGTTATTAAAGACATCATACGTGCATACCGTATTCCCATTCTGGAGGTTCCCGGATACGAGGCTGATGATGTGATTGGGACACTGGCCAGACAGGCCGGACAGAAAGGCATTGACACGTATATGATGACCCCTGACAAGGACTACGGCCAGCTTGTGGGGGAGCATGTATTTATGTATCGTCCGCGTTATGGAGATAAGGAGTTTGATACATTGGGAGTGGAAGAAGTAAAAGCTAAATTCGATATAGACTCTCCGTTGCAGGTCATTGACATGCTTGGCTTGATGGGAGACAGCTCCGACAACATACCGGGCTGTCCGGGTGTAGGTGAAAAGACCGCTCAAAAGCTTGTCAGGGAGTTTGGAAGCATAGAAAATCTTCTGGAGAATGCCTCGCGGTTGAAAGGTGCTTTGAAGACCAGGGTAGAAGCCAATGCGGAGATGATAAGATTCTCGAAGTTCCTTGCCACCATCAGAACCGATGTGCCCATAGAGCTTGACATGGATGCGCTGAAGTGTGGACAGCCCGATGAGGAGAAGCTGCGTGCCTTGTTTGAAGATCTGGAGTTCAAAAGCCTGATTGATCGCCTTTTCAAGAAAGAAAAACCTGATCCTGCCGTTCTCAGGCAAGGTACCTTGTTCAATATGTCTGATGCCGCTTCCCAGCTTTCAGCACTTCAGTCTCCTGCCCGTCTTACGCGTCTGGAAGATTTGTCTTGTCATTATGAATTGACCGATACCTCTGACAAGCAGGCGGCACTGATACAGCGCCTGTTGTGGAATCCTTTCTTCAGTATGGATACCGAAACCACCAATGTTGATCCCATGCATGCCGAGCTGGTAGGGATGAGTTTCAGTATGGCCGAAAACGAGGCCTTTTATGTTCCTGTACCTGCCGATCGTGAGCAGGCACAGGCATTGGTCGATGCCTTTAAGCCGGTTTTTGCCAATGACAGAAATCTTAAGATAGGCCAGAATATCAAGTATGACATTCTGGTACTGGCTCATTATGGGGCAGAGGTGCGAGGCCCGGTGTTTGATACCATGGTGGCCCATTACGTACTCCAACCCGAATTGCGCCACAATATGGACTATCTGGCCGGGATTTATCTGAAATACGAGACCATTAAGATAGAGGAATTGATCGGGCCTAAGGGGAAGAACCAGAAAAACATGCGCCAGCTGTCTCCTTTGGAGGTTTACAGGTATGCCTGTGAGGATGCCGATGTTACGCTCAGACTGAAAAACGTGCTTGAAAAAGAACTCAATAAGGAAGGTGTACGCCCGTTGTTCGAAGAGACGGAAATGCCTCTGGTGCCTGTGCTGGCTTATATGGAACGCAATGGAGTCCGCATTGACAACGAAGCCTTGAAACAGACTTCCGGACATTTTACGCAACGTATGCGTCAGATAGAAGAAGAAGTCTATCGACTGGCCGGCGGACCATTTAACATCGCTTCGCCCAAACAGGTAGGCGATATTCTCTTCAACAGGCTGGAGATTGCGGAAAAGGCCAGAAAAACCAAAAACAACGGGCAGTACAACACTTCGGAAGAGGTGCTTGAAAGCCTGAAAGGCAGGCATCCCATTGTGGGGAAAATCCTTGGTTATCGCAGACTGCGCAAGCTGCTCAGCACATATGTTGACAGTCTGCCCGCTCTGGTAAATCCACGTACCGGACACATACACACATCGTTCAACCAGACCATCACGGCCACCGGACGTCTCAGCTCAAGCAATCCGAACCTTCAGAACATCCCCGTGCGCAATGAAGACGGAAAAGAGATACGGAAGGCGTTTATCCCCGATGACGGCTGTGAGTTCTTCTCGGCTGACTATTCACAGATTGAATTGCGTATCATGGCTCATTTGAGCGGAGACCCGCGCATGACGGAGGCTTTCCGTAACGGACAGGATATCCATGCCGCAACGGCTGCCAGGATCTACAGGAAACCTATTGAAAAGGTTACCCGCGAAGAACGCGGCAAGGCCAAGACCGCCAATTTCGGCATCATATACGGTATTTCGGCTTTCGGCCTGGCCGAGCGCATGGGAGTGGACCGCCGTGAGGCTAAAGAACTGATTGACGGATATTTCGTTACATATCCCGGTGTAAAGGCTTATATGGAGAAGAGCATAGAGGCAGCGCGTGAGAAAGGATATATTGAAACCATCCTGAAGCGCAGGCGTTACCTGCCCGACATTTATTCACACAATGCCGTGGTACGCGGATATGCCGAACGGAATGCCATCAACGCTCCTATTCAGGGAAGTGCGGCCGATATTATCAAAGTGGCCATGATTCGCATTTACCGCCGCTTCATGGACGAGGGAATCCGTTCGAAGATGATACTTCAGGTGCACGATGAGCTTAACTTCAGCGTTTATCCCGATGAGCGTGAGCGTGTGCGGCAGATTGTTCTTGACGAAATGCGGAACGCATATCCTATGCGGGTACCGCTGGAGGTTGATTGCGGCTGGGGAAAGAACTGGCTTGAAGCGCACTGACAGGCACTGTCTTCCACATGGACATTTCACAATTTCACGACCGGATTCTGCCGCATCCGCATGCCGATGCTCCGTCCCTCTTTAAACGGGACTCCTGCATGTTCATCCGTTCTGTCTGCTTCCGTGCGGCTTCACGCCATCCTCTTCCATCTCCGCCACATCTGTAAAGCGGATGTGGCGGGCTTTTAGCATTTCCTCGCCTGTCCTGCAGGAATCTGTCGTTTCCGTCTCGGAAACTTCTGTTCCAGTCTCTTTGCCATATCCTTACGCTTTATATTCGTCAGGATAGAAGCTATCCCAGTCGGCAATGTCCTTTGTGTTCTCTATCTTCAATGGAGAGTATTTCCAATTCTCTCCGTTTCTGATTATCACGCCACCTTTAAGATGCCTTGCGGCATTTTCCACACTGTTTATGTAGTCTATCAGGGCATTGTGCTTGGCAGGCGCGTTCCTGTCACTTTCCTCGCTTTTCGTATCGAACAGAAAAACCTGCCCGTTCTTCATCCTCACTACGAAATCCACATAGAACAGTGCTTTTTCTCCTTGGCACCGGTATAGCTTATGGCATAGTGCCGCCTGCCGCTGTCACCGTTCTTATACCACCAGTCTATGCAGTCCTTGTGCTCCTCAAGGAATGCCACGGACTGTCTTTCCGGCCCGGATGCCCCGTTTTGCCGGACAAACGGCATCAGCGCACGGTTCTCCGCCTCCGGCGGATACTGTGCGTGTCTTCTCTATACTACAGCCTGTCCGCAGGTACTTCCCACAGGTATTTATCTGCCGGTATTTTTCACGATGCCGTTATTTTTTCGAGGGCCTTGACCGTCTTTTGAACGCTTTCTCCCAAAGAGGAATCCGGCAGCCTTCACGCCATACCGGGCGTATTGGGCCGGCACAAGATCACCGCTTCCGCTCCGCCGGCCGTTTGTCCGTCTTTTTTCTTCCTGACAGAAGCCGTCATTATCCGGACTTGTATCTCTCTTATTTTCCACTTTGCCTGACTGCAAGGTAAAAATCAAATCAATCCTGCATCATTTCCTCTTATTAAGACTGTTTGCAATAAAATTATAAAAGAGAAATAAAAATACTTCCTTATTCTTTTTTATCTTTCAGTCTATCAAAGATAAGAGACTCAAGTTCTTCGCTTAATTCAGGATTGTCAATGACGCATTGTTTTGCGGCATCGCGGCCTTGTCCTAATCTGGTATCATTGTAGCCATACCATGCGCCGCTTTTCCTGATAATTCCCAGTTCGGTTCCGAGATCAATAATTTCACCGCTTTTTGAGATTCCTTCACCAAACATAATATCGAATTCGGCTTTACGGAAAGGAGGAGCGACCTTGTTTTTTACAACTTTTACTCTTGTCTGTCTGCCAATCATTTCCTCGCCATCTTTAACAGGCTGTCCGGGACGGATATCCAGACGTACGGATGCGTAAAACTTCAGCGCATTGCCACCGGTTGTCGTTTCGGGATTACCGAACATCACACCAATCTTCTCACGTAACTGGTTGATGAAAATGCAGGTAGTATTTGTCTTGCTGATAGCTGATGTCAGTTTACGCAAGGCTTGTGACATCAGTCTCGCATGCAGGCCTACCTTGTTCTCGCCCATGTCGCCTTCAAGCTCAGCCTTTGGAGTGAGCGCGGCTACAGAGTCAATTACAATGATGTCTATAGCAGAAGATCGAATGAGCTGGTCGGCAATGTCAAGTGCCTGTTCTCCGCTGTCCGGTTGTGAAATCCACAGGTTATCGACATCTACTCCAAGCTTGGCTGCATAGAAGCGGTCAAAGGCATGTTCCGCATCGATGAAAGCGGCGATACCGCCCGCCTTTTGGGCTTCGGCAATAGCATGTATTGCCAATGTGGTCTTTCCTGAAGATTCAGGCCCGTATATTTCAATGATACGGCCTTTGGGATAGCCGCCTACACCCAAAGCCGCATTCAGCCCGATGGAGCCGGTAGGGATAATCTCCACTTCCTGAATGTTTTCGTCACCCAGTTTCATGATAGAGCCTTTTCCGAAACTTTTTTCTATCTTATCCATTGCCGCCTGCAACGCTTTCAGCTTTTCGCTGCCGGCTGATCCGAATTCCAATTCTTCGTTACTTTTCCTTGCCATTTATATATCTGTTTTTATTTCAGTATTTGTCGCGCATGCTCCTTGGTCTTGACTTCTTTGGGCCCTATGACGCGCTCAACAATACCTTCTTCGTTAATAATAAAGGTCGTACGTAAAGTACCCGTGTATGTACGTCCGTACATTTTCTTTTCTCCCCATACTCCGAACGCCTTTACAAGTTTCTTGTCCGTATCGGCAATTAAAGTGAACGGGAGCGCATGCCTGGTTATGAATTTCCGATGTAACGCGGCACTGTCCGCACTGACACCAATGACTTCGTATCCGGCTTTGCGTAAATCTTCATATCCATCGCGCAGACTGCATGCCTGAGCCGTACATCCGGGCGTGTTGTCTTTCGGATAGAAATATAACACGATTTTTTTCCCTTTGTAATCACTCAGTCTGATTTCTTTTCCGTTTTGGTCAACCCCGAGTATTTCAGGAGCTTTATCACCTGTATTCATGCTGTATGGCTTTTTTAGTTTATGACAAATGGTGACGGCGGCTCTCACAATTCAAGATCCCCGTCAAAAACTTCGTGCCAGGGCAATCCTTGTTTGTCAAGCTGTTCCATGAATGGATCCGGATCGAACTCCTCAACATTGTATACTCCCGGTTTTTTCCACAATCCTTTCAGGAACATCATGGCGCCAATCATCGCCGGCACGCCTGTAGTGTAGCTTACTCCCTGCATGCCTGTCTCAAGGTATGCCGCATGATGGCTGCAGTTGTTATATACATAATAGGTACGTTCTTTGCCGTCTTTGATACCACGTATACGGCAGCCGATAGATGTCTCTCCGTCATAATTCTCCCCTAAGTCTTGCGGATTGGGGAGAACTGCCTTAAGAAACTGTAACGGGACAATTTTTACTCCATTGTATTCCACCTCGTCAATTCGCGCCATTCCGATATTCTGGATTACACGCAAGTGGGTAAGATATTCCTGTCCGAAAGTCATCCAGAAACGCGCGCGTTTGATAGTGGGGTAGTTCTTGACCAGTGATTCCAGCTCTTCGTGATAAAGCAGGTAAGAATCTTTCGGCCCGATATTCGGATAAGTCAAAGACCTGTGTATTTCAAGCGGCTTGGTCGTAACCCACTGTCCGTTTTCATAATAGCGTCCGTTCTGGGTGATTTCACGGATATTGATTTCGGGGTTGAAGTTGGTTGCAAACGCTTTGTGATGATTACCCGCATTGCAGTCGACAATATCCAGATATTGTATTTCGTCAAAATGATGTCTGGCTGCGTAAGCCGTGTAGACACCGCTTACTCCCGGGTCGAATCCGCATCCGAGTATGGCAGTCAGTCCGGCATCCTCGAATCTTTTTTTATAGGCCCATTGCCAGCTGTATTCAAAGTGCGCCACATCTTTAGGCTCATAATTGGCCGTATCCAGATAACTGGCTCCGGCTTTCAGGCATGCATTCATGACAACAAGGTCCTGATATGGAAGGGCTGCATTGATAACGATATCCGGCTTGAAATCATTAAACAGCGTTACAAGTTCATCTGCATTGTCAGCATCGACCCGGGCAGTCCTGATATCGGGGTTACCTATAGCCTTTGCAATATTGTCACATTTTGATTTTGTACGGCTGGCTATCATAATATCAGTAAACACATCCGGATTTTGTGCTACTTTATGCGCCACTACGGTACCTACGCCTCCAGCACCGATGATTAAAACTCTACCCATTAATCCAATGCCAATAAATGTTTGTTAGTAATCAAAGTTCATGCCGGTCCGGTATCGAATCCGGCTATCGGTTACAAAAATAGCATTTTTTTTGACATGCAAATCTTATTTTTCCGATTAAAAAATGAAAAGCATGTTTATTTTCCTTCATGGTTGGTCCGAAATGATTTCAGTTGACGGAATTTTATATTTTTGCATTAAAAATAACCGGATTTATACTTCGTGACAGATTTCACTGCTTACACGAATGGACGAGGCTTCTCAGTCTGTTGAGACAGGGGAGGCGGATTTGTATCAGATTGTTCCGGCTGTTCAGGCTGATGTGGCTTTACAGCCGCGTGAAAAGGGAATGCGGTTCCTGATGCTTTCGCAACCTCCGGTGAAAGTGAATGGCAGTCATTCGTCGCTTTACTCCATATTCCGTAACCTTGACGGATAATGCCATTGCCTATGCCGGTACTGAAGTTGCCAATGATTGCATATATTTTCTTTTGTCTATATCTGATTAATTGAAAAAATTCCATGAGAGTCCGAATTTGAACCACATTGGATTAATAGGATAGTGCGGTGCTAGAAAATAATTCGATTTGCCTAAACCTTCTGATACATGGTACAACATTACGTAAATGCGTGTATGTTTTAAATGCAGATTGATATAAGCGTTTACAATGGGATAGCCGCCTATTTCTACCTTGTCTTCAGGATTCTGTAAATGGAATTGTCCGATGGCAGGTGAATAATCCGGTGCGTAATATTTGGTGAAGTATCGTAAGTCCGCGCCTAATTCTACGCTGAGTACTTTTTTTGCCAGTTGAAACTTCAGATAGAGATTATGATAAAGTGACAGGTCAGGGAGTGGCAAAACATCCTGATTGCTGCTCTTCTGACAGGTAACTTCATTGTTTAAATGGAATATGCCGAATGCAAAGTCTTTTTTCAGAGTAGCGCTTAATACCTGTATGTTGTCGCTGCATTGACTCACTTTTATATTGTGCAGATATTCTGACGCGTTTTCTTGACTGCTTACAGCAGCATTGTCCAGATAAGTATAGTCGGTAAGGTTCTCTACACCTACAGTAAGGTTAAAACCGGCTTTTTTAGCCGTAAATTCTCCTTGTATTCTGGTGCGTAGCTCTTTTGAAAGGTTATTGTCCCACCATAAATGGCGTGAGTGGTAATGCCGGTAATAAAATGTAGGATTGATTCGTTTGGTATATGCCAGTGCCACCAATTGGATGGTATCTTTAAAAAGAGTAAAGTTCAGGTCGGCGTTTCCTGTTATATTGAATGTGCCGGCTTCTTCACCCGTAAGTGCTGTTTCGCCATAAATGCGGTAGTGCAATGTCTTTCCTTGTTGTTTCAGAAGTTCGCCACCTACAGATACAGTGTTTTCAGAATATTTCCGGTTATAGCGTTCATCTGCGGTCCCGAGCGTATCTGTCATTGTGTATTTTCTGATTTCATGTGATACGAATCCTGTAAGCCCTGCTTTTGCCCATTTGTTGAAACCCTCTCTCAAAGCTATTCCGAAAGTATTCTTCGTTGAATGATGACTGGTGATATCACGTTGGTATTCATCGTCAAAGAAATCGTTCACATAATAGTTGTCTGGGGTTTTATATGCAATGTATTGTCTTTCGTTATTATTGTATTGGAAAGTATGTATGAAACTGACTACCGGTATAAAATCATCGTATTTTTGTGCTGTATCTTTCGGAGATTCATAAAATCCAAGATTATATCTGTGAGTGAGATAAATATGATAATTATCGTTTCTGTTCCATGTGCTTTCCAGATTGGTAGGAATATCTGAAGGCGTGTATGAGTCTGAGTTCGGGATATCTTCGGGGTTGGTTATGTAGGTATCATCGGTGATACCCCCGTTTTCAGACATTTTCATATGGTTTTTGCTGAATATGAAATGCATGTTGTATTTATTGCCGAGATAAGAAGAAAACAATGTACCGTTAAAAAGTGAAATCGCTTGATTGTTATACATGCCCCGCCCGTAAACATAATCAAAGGAGAAACCTGCATTGAGGCGCCGGTTGACATTGACTCCGAAGTATGCCTTAAAACGGTCTTCACCGTCTTGTTGGTTTCCTGCAGAGAAATAGCTCAGGTTAGCAAAAGGTGATTTGGTGTTTAAAAAGCGAAATTCGCTTATTGGGACAATAAAATAATCGTAAGGATCAGTAAAAATAAATTGTGACGCTTCTTTCCGATGGAAAAATATACGTGACAGACGAGGAGAGCCAATATTCCCCAAGTAGTTGTATTCGCCGTTCAGACCGTCTGTAAACTGCAGATTCTGAAACTGGTGCATCAGTGTGTCTACTTCCACTTCGCGGATATTCCCCAATAGGGGCTCTATATTCCACATACGCAGGCCAATGGGTACTGTCTTGGAGTCAACTTCAGTAGAGTCTTCTCTGTTTCTATTATTATCCTCGTCGTTGATATAACGAAGACCCTCAGGTGTATCTTCATACAACCGATTGATGTTTTGCGCGAACAATCCTTGAATGTTTGTTGCAATGAGTAGTAACAGGATAGCGATTATTTTTCTCATAATACCCGCAAAGTTAAATAAAAAAATCAGTTTACTTTAATAATAATGACTCGTAAGATTCATTTCCCTTTTAGGTATTTACAGATAATTCTGAAAAAATACGTTTGTCTTTTTTTTACTGTGGCAAGGCTTTCTTTATGCAAATTGCGGTATGCCTTTACGGATTTTATGGCCTAATGATTTTTCTAAAATTACACCCTAATACTATACTACGCTTGAAATAAGCGGCTTAGAGAAAGTTCTTGTTTGGAACAGGCAATGACTTGGCAGCTTTCATAATTTCAGCATTTTATATGCTTTT
>CAYUIJ010000051.1:0-4503 GCA_964444735.1 uncultured Bacteroides sp.
ACATGGAAACAACCAGCCGGAAACCTGCCTCCACCACCATACCACTCGCCACCCACACCACATACCACTCAATACAGACAGACTTACCCCAACATCAACACAACTATCACACAACAGGAGAAAAACTACTGACAGATGGAATAATCAGGACGAAAGCCGTACCATATTCTTGTTTACAATATTTCCCGTTTCTGTCAGCCTGCCCGCCGCCATACCCGGATAAATAACCGCTTGCGAGGAACAGCCATGCCGTAAATATTAAACTATATTAAATCATGGGGGGGGGGATTTTTTACGTCACTATAAGTCAAAAATATATACCTTTGCAGCATGGAATCCGTGCCGGTCGGGCAATGTGGGCTCACCCGACCTTTACGGTATGTGAATTTATAGAGCCTGCCTGAAGACCCGGATATGAATAAAACATCACTCTATCAGCTTACGATTATTATTCCTGTCTATAACGAAGAAGAAAACATATACAATACAGGAAATAAAATCTCCGACTTTCTACAGCAGGCTTCATTAAAGGCGTGTGCATTGTTCGTCAATGATGGCTCAAAAGACAACAGCTTGCAGAAAATTCTTGAAGTTTGCAATCACAACAAAGACTTTTATTATATTTCATTTGAAAAGAACG
The DNA here is from genome assembly GCA_964444735.1 of uncultured Bacteroides sp. Classification (GTDB taxonomy): domain Bacteria; phylum Bacteroidota; class Bacteroidia; order Bacteroidales; family Bacteroidaceae; genus Phocaeicola_A. Next base: position 641 of record CAYUIJ010000051.1, read on the forward strand.
AAGGATTAAGCACTGCTATAAAAGCAGGTATTGACGAAACAGAATCGCCATATGTAGGATACATAGACGCTGATCTACAAACCACCCCCGATGACTTTAATTTACTTTTACAATACATAACCGATTATGAACTCGTTACTGGAATACGTACCAACCGAAAAGATTCACTATACAAAAAAATACAGTCAAAAATTGCTAACGGATTTCGCAGAATGATAATACATGACGGAATTACTGATACTGGATGTCCATTAAAAATTCTTCATACTGATTTTGCTAAGCGCATTCCTTTCTTTACAGGAATGCATCGATTTATTCCAGCGCTAATACTACTCCAAAATGGGAGAATCAAACAAATTCCAGTAAGACACTTTCCCCGTACTGCCGGTAAATCAAAATATCATTTATGGAACCGTCTTATCTCGCCATTTATTGATTGCTTTGCTTATCAATGGATGAAAAAAAGATATATTCATTACCATATCATTGGTAATAACTTAAAATAGTTTTTATACCAATGCCCTATCCTATAATATTAACGATTGGTTTTCTATCCCAAATATTTTTCTCTGCGCGTATTCTTATCCAATGGATCTTATCAGAACGCGCCAAGAAAGTAACATCACCGTCTGTTTTCTGGATATTGAGTATTGCAGGTTCTTATCTGCTATGTTTATATGGATGGTTAAAAGATGATTTTACTATCATTCTAGGGCAGTTTATATCCTACTATGTTTATTTATGGAATTTAAAATTAAAAAATATATGGCAAAAAATACCTTTTCCTTTTCAGGTAATTCTTCTTTCCACACCTATCATTGCCTGCTGTTTTATGCTTCATAATCCTAATACATTTACGACACAGTTCTTCCATAACCGGAATATTCCACTTTGGATGCTCATATTTGGTTCTTTCGGACAAATTATATTTACGCTTAGATTCATCTATCAATGGGCATATTCTTACAAAAGGCATCAATCAATATTGCCTGTAGGATTTTGGATTATCAGTCTCACAGGCTCAAGCATTATTGTGTTATACGGTATCATGCGTTCTGATCCTGTATTGATTATAGGGCAATCTACCGGAATAATAGCCTATATACGCAATCTTTATATATGGAATCATTCACAACTTACGCATAATGAAAAATAATATTGTATATCCATTATTGTTTTTAGCTTTTATACCTGTAATGATATTCAGAGATTTCACGCCAAACAACGAACTCAGATATCTAAGCATAGCAGACGAAGCCATAAAGAGCATGCATTTTTTTGCTTTTACCAATCAAGGAACTGCTTATGCTGATAAACCACCTCTCTACTTTTGGCTGATAATGATTGGCAAATGGATTTTTGGAAAACACTGCATGTTCTTCTTATCAACATGCTCATTAATACCGGCATTTATAACACTAAAGACAATGTCAAAATGGGCAGGGCAAGAAATGCCTCATGCCTGTCAACTTACCGGACAACTCACATTGTGCAGTTGCGGATTGTTTATGACAATGGCCCTTTTTATCCGCATGGATATTCTTATGTGCATGTTCATAACATTGGCCTTATATACTTTCTACAAAATGTTTAAACAAGAAGGAAATTCAAAATACAATAAGATTCTATTTCCTTTATATATTTTCGGAGGTATTTTCAGTAAAGGCCCTATGGGTATATTAATACCACTCATTGCAACATTTACATTTCTATTATATAAAAAGGAATTACGTTCATTTGGTAAATATTGGGGATGGATTACATGGGGGATTCTTTTCGGCTGTTGCGCATTATGGTTTGTTTTTACTTATCTGGAAGGAGGAAACGAATACTTGGACAATCTATTGATACATCAGACAATAGATCGTACCGTAAATTCATTCCATCATAAAGAACAATTTTATTACTATGGTATAAGCGTATGGTATTCACTGATACCATGGAGCCTGCTGCTAATCGGAATTATCATATACTCCGCAATTAAAAGAACTATAGTTTCAGACGTAGAGAAATTTTTCTTCAGCATTTTTATAAGTAGCTTTATACTCTTGTCTGTTATCAGTTCAAAAATTAGTATTTACTTATTACCTGCAATACCTTTTACCGTATATTTCGGAATTATCCAGTTATCCCGTTTAAAATGGAACAACTATCTTGCAATTTCATTAGCCATACCTTCAGTCATATTTCTTGCAACTCTTCCTGCTATAGTCATATTAGCAAGGCAAGAGGAAACGCAATTTTTAGGTAATACCTTCATCTATATGGCTTCCAGTATCTTAACTCTTAGCGGTATCTATGCATTATACCAACTTTATCATATTAAAAACATGCGATACTCTATCCATGCATTATCTGTTGGTATGCTTCTTACGATTTTTACAGGCGGGTTCAGTTTACCACAAATCAACAGGCAATGGGGATATGGAGACGTATGTAAGCAGGCTGTCCAACTAAGCAATGAATTGGACCTGCACAAATACTATACCTGGGGAATATCACGCTCTGAAAATATGGACGTATATCTCCATCAAGATATCACAAAAGTAACATGGGAAAATATCATGTCTAATCAACTGTCAAACAGTATTCTGATATTGCCAACAAAAAAATTATCAGGCCTGAGAAAAAAACTTCCTGACAAACAAGCTTATATTGTAGGACATTTTTCAATTATTATATTATGAACGCAAATTACAGAAAAGGAAAAATTTTGGTAACCGGAGCTGCCGGATTCATTGGTTTTCATCTTATAAATGCTCTTCTTAAACAAAAATACGAGGTTGTAGGAATGGATTGCATCAATGCATACTACGATACAACACTCAAATACAGCAGATTAAAAGAATGTGGAATACAACAGGAACTCATAACAGATAATAAGCTCATAACAAGCAATATCAATCCATCATACAAATTTGTCAAGCTGGACCTGACAGACAGGATAAATCTTACGGCTCTTTTTGAAAAGGAGCGGTTCGATATCGTTGTCAATTTAGCCGGACAGGCAGGTGTACATTATTCCATCGAGAATCCATATGTATATATTGAGTCCAATGTGGCCGGCTTTCTCAACATTTTGGAAAATTGCCGGCATCATCCTGTAAGACATTTGCTATTTGCCAGCTCAAGCAGTGTATATGGCATGAATAATCATGTTCCTTATAAGGAGACAGACACAACAGACCAGCCAGTAAGTTTATATGCAGCTACAAAAAAAACAAACGAACTGATGGCCTATTCTTATAGTTCACTATACCACATACCTTCCACCGGATTGCGTTTTTTCACGGTTTACGGTCCATGGGGACGACCAGATATGGCTCCATATCTCTTTCTAAAGGCTATTGTCAACGAACAGCCTGTCAAGATATTCAATAATGGGAACCTAAGCCGTGACTTCACATATATTGATGACATCATTGACGGCATCATGCGCATTTTAGAACATCCTTCCACAAATGAGATTCCGTATGACATTTACAACATAGGGCATTCCTCCCCCGTTCAACTTATGGATTTCATAGCCATTATTGAAAAAACGAGCAACAGGAAAGCCAATAAGATAATGTTAGAAATGCAACATGGAGACGTTTATTGCACATACGCTGATACGACACACATAGAACATGATTTCCAATATAAGCCGACAACATCCATAACAGAAGGTATCCGCAAATTTTATGACTGGTACATGGCATACACTCACACACAATCTTAAGTAAAAGAACAAAAAAAGCTCAGCATTCAGCTAAATCAGTATAGGCATTTTCAAGCCAGACATAAAAGCACCATTCATTTCGCAGTCTTTAAATAGTCCTCCCTTAAAAACATTTTATTTACAGATATTCAGTAATTTAATC
>CAYUIJ010000051.1:4513-16895 GCA_964444735.1 uncultured Bacteroides sp.
TGTCAGAACAATATCTCGCAAAAATGGGCTTTTTAAGGGGCGACTAAATAATACAAGATATAACTCAATGTGAGTCCGATATGGATCAAGGCATATTCAGCCGCCCGCCATTGATGAGGCAGACATCAATGACGGGTATTTTCTCAAAAAAGCAGCAAGCGGCAATGGCAGAAAGCGTATGGGCAATGAATCCGTTGCCATGGGTTCCATGCCGGCAATTCCTGTAATCCCGGCATCAGGTCAAGCAAAATATCGCTCTATTTTTAATTCATCCAACAGGCTGTACTAAAAATATACGAATAAATTCATCATTTTTCAATTCTCCCCAAATACCACTCCGGCAAGTATCCTCGCTATATTTCTGTACAGAATCGGGCTCTATTCCCGGATAATAAATAAGAAAAGGCACCGGTTCATCTGTATGTGTACGATAAACGCACGGTGTGGAATGATCAGGCAATACTGCTATTGAAACCGGTTCACTCCAAGAACTCAGAGCTTTATATATTGGTTTCAGAATACGTGCATCCAAATTTTCAATGGTTTTCAGTTTCAAGTTGACATTGCCTTCATGACCGGCTTCATCACTGGCTTCAATATGCAGATACACAAAATCATCCGTCCGTAATGCTTCCAGCGCTGCAGTAGCCTTGCCCTCATAATTTGTATCATATAGCCCTGTAGCGCCGGCTACCTCAATAATACGCAATCCGGCATAACGTCCTATCCCTCGGATTAAATCAACGGCAGAAATCACCGACCCGCTTTTTATATTCGGAAAACGTGAAGACAATGATTCCATTTTCGGCCTGTAACCAGGCGACCACGGCCATATGCTATTGGCAGGATCCTTCCCTTCAGCCTTTCGCTTCTTATTTATCGGATGTCTGGCAAGCAATCTCTGAGAGTCAAGAATGAGCTTATTTACCAAACCGGCTGTAGAACGGGCAATGTCCGTCTCGGCTTTTGCCATCAGAGGCCTGAACGGTTTCAAAGGCACATCATGCGGCGGAATACAAACAATATGCTTGTCTCCTCCCTTAATAACGAGTAAATGACGGTACTGCACTCCTTTATAAAAATGTACGCATTCGTTGCCAAGATGCTCCTGAAGATAGTCTATCAGTACTTCAGCTTCTTCGGTTGTAATATGTCCGGCTGAATGATTTTTCAGCAAATCGTTTTCAATACATACCAAATTACAGCGCATTGCCATATCTCCAGACTGCAACTCCACCCCCATACTGGCAGCCTCAAGCACACCTCTCCCCTCATAGACTTTCGGCAGGTCATATCCCATTACCGACATATTGGCCACCTCACTCCCCGGATGAAAGCCATCAGGAACCGTAACAAGCATGCCGCACTGTCCTTTTCGGGCAAGCATATCCATATAAGGAGTGTGTGCATACTCTAACAGAGTTTTGTTTCCCAATGATTCAACTTTCCAATCGGCCATTCCATCTCCTATGACTATAAGATGCTTCATGGTTCTCTCCCGTTTGTTAATATTTGTCTGTCATATATTTGCTATACTCATAATATCAGCGAAGACTCCGGCTGCCGTAACACTTGCTCCGGCACCATATCCCTGTATCATCATAGGGTATTCCCTGTAGCGTTCTGTTGTCAGCAGAATTATGTTGTTACTGCCTTCCAGTCCATAAAACGGGTGTTTGCTGCTTACCTCACACAATTGCACGGATGCTTTTCCTTCATCCAATATGGCAACAAAACGCCAATGTTTTCCTTCGCTTTCATGCATACGGCGACGGTTTTCAAAATCTTCATCCAACGATGGCAGATTTTTCCAAAATTCTTCCAATGTTCCCTTAAAGAAAGAATCAGGGATAAACAAATGTTTCTCTACGTCTTCCTGTTCAATTTCATATCCTGCCTCACGTGCCAATATAACCAGTTTACGGATAACATCCTTCCCGCTCAGATCAACACGCGGATCCGGCTCCGAATAACCTTCTTCTTTAGCCATACGCACTGTTTTACTGAAAGGTACATCAGCGCTTATTCTATTGAAAATAAAATTGAGCGTGCCACTCAATACTGCTTCTATTTTCAATATTTTATCTCCACTGTTTATCAAATCATTTATTGTATTGATAATAGGCAATCCGGCTCCTACATTGGTCTCGAACAGGAATTTTACACCTCTCCTTAATGCCGTTTGCTTCAAATCTTTATAATTTTCGTATGAAGACGAGGGCGCCGCCTTGTTTGCAGCCACAACAGAAATATTATGCTCCAGAAAATCCTTATACAAAGAAGCAACATCTTCACTTGCCGTACAGTCGACAAATACCGAATTGAATATATTCATGCCGATAATCTCATCATGCAGGCGTTGCGTAGAACTATGTTCACTTTGAAACAATTTCTCCTGATAATTATCCAAATTTATTCCTGCCCGCGAAAATATGGCATGATGCCTGTTGGCTATTCCCGCCACGTTCAATTTTAATCCTCTCTGTTGCATTAGTCGCTGCTGCTGGCAACGTATCTGTTCTATAAGACTTTTACCTACCGTACCCACCCCGCAAATAAACAGGTTCAGCATCTGATATTCAGACAGGAAAAATGAATCATGAATTACATTCAGAGTCTTACGCAGTGAGCTTCGGTCTACAACAAATGAAATATTGGTCTCCGAAGCACCTTGCGCACATGCAATCACGTTGATTCCACTACGTCCTAAAGTTCCAAACAACTTACCGGCTATACCCGGAGTGTGTCTCATGCGCTCGCCGACAATAGCCACAGTTGCCAGATTATTCATTGCCTGAACAGGACTGATTTCACCCATTTCTATTTCCTTGGCAAATTCTTCATTCAAGACTTCGCAGGCCAGTGAAGCATCTTCATTTCGTACTCCAATTGAGGTGCTGTTCTCGGAAGAAGCCTGTGAAACAAGGAATACGCTGATGCCATTCCCGGCAAGAGTACGGAATATGCGATGATTCACACCGATGACTCCCACCATGCCTAAACCTTGCACATTTATCAGACTGGTATCATTGATGGAAGATATTCCTTTGATAGTCTCTCTTCCCGATTTGTAATGACATTTTTCTGCATTTGTAATTATCGTTCCCGGATCACCCGGCTTGAACGTGTTTTTTATAAGAATAGGAATATTTTTATGACATACGGGGTAAATTGTCGGCGGATACACAACCTTAGCACCAAAATTACAAAGTTCCATAGCCTCTCTATAACTTAAATGAGTGATTGTATAGGCAGTGGAGATTACTCGTGGGTCGGCTGTCATAAATCCGTCAACATCTGTCCATATTTCCAAGCTGCTGGCATCAAGTGAGGCCGCAATGATAGCGGCAGTATAGTCTGAGCCTCCACGGCCCAGATTAGTAATTTCACCGGTAGTCTTGTCAGTAGAAATAAATCCCGGTACTAATGAGATTTGAGGAATATGAGAAAAATTTTCTTTCACCAGTTTGTTTGTAAGTTCTGAATCTAATATGTTTTTTGTATGCTTCTTCTCCGTTTTTATAAACAGGCGTGAATCATACCACTGCGCTCCGTCAACCAAAGCAGCGACAATGTGGGAAGAAATCCGCTCGCCGTAACTTACAATTGTAGCCAGAATTTTAGGTGACAAGTCTTTTATAAGATATAGTCCTTGATATATGTTCTTCAATTCATCAAAGAGCTTTTCCACCACATTTAACAATTCATTCTTTTTCTCACCGCAGGGTATGATACTGTCAATCATATCAATATGACGTTGTTTTATTTCTCTGAAATTTTCTTCATAAAAAATGTCTCCTGCGGTTGCCGTTTCTGAAATACGTATTAATTTATCCGTAATGCCTCCTAATGCTGATACCACAACAATAACAGGTTCATTCTGAGATTCAACTATTTTCTTTACGTTTAATATGCCGTCAACAGAACCTACAGAGGTTCCCCCAAATTTCATTACTTTCATATGTTTGATTCTATATTCTGATAAAAATGAATGTCAAAAGCAGCAGTCCAGGCACTGAACCATACAAATATACAAACCGAAGAATTAATGTATAAATAAAGTATAGCAATCCTCTATTCTTTTGACTGAATAAAATAAAATTGATTTTTTTGCTTACATCTATAAGCGTGTATCACATAGACACACATATAAATTATTATCCTCACCCCCAAGGGGTCATCATCTTTGTAGAAGACATTCGTATTGTCATCTCCATCAATGCGGTCGTATGATAATAACTCATTGTTGTCATCAGAATATTTTTTAATTGTATGACGCAAATGTAAAAACTATTTTCTACAAACAATAAATATTTGCGTTTTTTTTGATAGGGCTATAGAAGAAAAAAACAAGATATTGCCATATAGGCATAGATACGATGGAGATATCTCTCAGACTATTGATGGCTAAAAGAAACAATACTATGCAATTTTACTTGACACCGAAAAATAATTAAGCCATGAAATTGTATGACTGATAAAAAATTCGTACTTTTGCATTGTTTTCACAGGAAGAGTAACTTGATATGGTGTGTGGGTTACGATAAACTATTTAATAGATAAAAAATGGATTTAATTAAAATTGCAGAAGAAGCATTCGATACCGGTAAAGAATTTCCTGAGTTCAAAGCAGGAGATACTGTTACTGTAGATTATCGTATTATTGAGGGTACTAAGGAACGTATCCAGTCTTATCGTGGTGTAGTAATCAAAATCTCAGGCCACGGTAACAAAAAACGTTTCACTGTTCGTAAAATGTCTGGGACTATAGGTGTTGAGCGTATCTTCCCTATCGAATCTCCGGCTATTGACAAAATTACTGTTAACAAAATCGGTAAGGTTCGTAGAGCTAAATTGTACTATTTGCGTGCCCTTACGGGAAAGAAAGCCAGAATCCGGGAAAAAAGAACAGCCATCTGACAATTGGCCGACAGTATTAAAAAGAGGTTGCGCCACAGTTCTGAACTGCACCTCAAAAGTCTTGTATTCTGACTTTTGGGGTGCAGTTTGCTTCCCCACAGCTTTTTAATTTAATATCGGAAAAGATGCACTCATTCCTTGCGGAAAGCAGGGAAAGGATCTGTTATGCCTGTCAGGTCTGTGTGTATCGGGCTGTCTACAGACCGCCGCGAACGAAATACGGCGGCTTTGCTGCCAGATGAACGGAAAAACGGCACAGGCATGCCCCCAACCCGCATGAACGGGGCTTCCGCTTTCATATTCTTGTTATCGGAACCGTTTGAATATTGCTTGCAACAACATGAATCATCCTCACCCGCGCTTCCTATCACGCATAACCTGAAAAAGGGAGATTCTCACTTTATGGGGCTTGTCCGGCAGAAAAACAAAGAAAAAGCACTATCTTCGCAGACACTACAAAGACAGGAAGAATACAATTTGAAGATATATGATAGTTTGCATAGCCGAAAAGCCAAGTGTAGCAAAAGATATTGCCGGCATACTGGGCGCACGTACCCGGCACGAAGGATATCTTGAAGGAAACGGATATCAGGTGACATGGACCTTCGGACACCTGTGCACCCTGAAAGAGCCTCACGAATACACTCCTGCATGGAAGACGTGGAGCCTGGCAAATCTCCCCATGATTCCTCCCCGTTTCGGCATAAAGCTGATTGCCGACCCGGGTGTTGAAAAACAATTCAAAATAATAAAAAGACTTATGCAAAATGCTGACGGCATTGTCAACTGCGGTGATGCCGGGCAGGAAGGCGAGCTTATCCAGCGTTGGGTAATGCAAAAAGCCGGAGCCAGATGCCCTGTCAGACGCCTGTGGATTTCATCACTGACGGAAGAATCCATACGCGAAGGCTTCGCGCATCTGAAAGACCAGAAAGAATTTCAGCCTCTCTACGAAGCCGGACTGTCAAGAGCCATAGGCGACTGGATGCTGGGCATGAATGCCACCCGCCTCTACACTCTGAAATATGCTCAGAACAAACAGATACTTTCAATAGGAAGAGTACAGACTCCTACTCTGGCACTGATTGTAAACAGACAGCTCGAAATAGCCGGCTTTACTCCCAGACAATACTGGGAACTAAAGACGACATACCGTAATACGCTCTTCTCGGCCATCGTATGCAAAAGCGATGAGGAGCCGGCCGAAGAAGCCGATAAGGACAACGCGGCCGGAAAGAAAAAAAAGAAAGAACATGCCAATAGCGGAATTGCCCCCATTATGGACAAAAAAACCGGGCTGGAATTACTGGAACGCATAAAAGACAAGCCGTTTACCGTTACGGAAATAACCAGGAAAAACGGTACCGAAGCTCCTCCCAGGCTCTTTGACCTTACGTCACTACAGGTGGAATGCAACAAGAAATACGCTTACTCAGCCGATGACACTCTCCGCATCATACAGTCACTCTATGAAAAGAAAGTGACCACATATCCGCGTGTAGATACAACTTTCCTAAGCGATGATATCTATCCCAAATGTCAGAATATACTGAAAGGACTTACCGGCTATACTGTATTCACAGCCCCGCTGGCCGGACAAAAGCTGAACAAGTCAAAGAAAGTATTCGACAATTCAAAAGTAACCGACCATCATGCCATCATTCCTACCGGTGTTCCGGCAAAAAATCTGACCGACATGGAACAGCGGGTATATGACCTCGTGGCACGACGGTTTATTGCCGTATTTTATCCTGACTGCAAGTTTTCTGTTACAACCGTGACCGGTGAGGCCGGGCAAACAGGATTCAAAGCCTCCGGGAAACAGATAGCCGACAGCGGATGGCGCGTTATATTCAGTAAAGGCAATGACCCCGCGTATTCTGACGAACAAGACAGATCCTCCGATGACGAACGTACACTGCCTGCATTCGTAAAAGGTGAAAGCGGACCCCACATCCCCGAGCTGGACGAGAAATGGACCCAGCCTCCCAAGCCTTATACCGAGGCAACCTTATTGCGCACTATGGAAACGGCCGGCAGACTTGTGGAAAATGACGAGCTCCGTGATGCCTTGAAAGGCAACGGCATAGGACGTCCTTCAACACGGGCGGCCATAATCGAAACGCTCTTCAAGCGCAAATATATCCGCAAGGAGAAAAAAAACCTGATTGCCACTCCTACCGGCATTGAGCTGATACAGCTCATCCATGAAGAGCTCCTCAAATCGGCTGAACTGACCGGTATATGGGAAAAGAAACTCCGCGAAATAGAAAAATGCAACTATGACCCGCATCAGTTTCTTGATGAACTGAAACAGATGGTGTGCGAGATTGTAAACCATGTCCTCTGCGACAATGCCAGCCGCCGTATCGGCATACAGGAAAACAGTGCGGAAGAAATCACCCGAAGCGTAAAACGACATGCCGCCGTAAAGAAAAAGCCAACAGGAACTCAGGCGGCCAAAGCAACCGCGCCCGTCACCAGACAGGCAAAAGAAGGAGATCCCTGCCCCTTATGCGGAAAAGGACATGTCATCAAAGGAAAAACAGCCTACGGATGCTCAGAGTGGAAAAGCGGATGTGCCTTCAGGCTGCCTTTTGAAAAATAATCGCACAGCCTCTGTCTGACCGGACACAAAGAAATCAAAAAACCATTCCCTTATCTTTGGAAAATCTGAAAAAACATTCTTCATGAGCAGAAAATTTAAAGAAACAATGAAAAATACACTCTTCTACATAATATTGCTGGCGGTAATATGGAATACCGGCGCATGCGCATCCAAAGCCGGGAATCAGAAAGAATCACCGCTTACAGACCTGCCTGAAATAAAAAAACGGGGAGAGCTGGTGGCGCTTACTCTGTACGGCCCTGTCTCCTGCTTCAATTACCGGGGAGAGCCTATGGGACTCCAATATGAGCTGTGTAAGCTGTTTGCGCAGTCAATAGGCGTGGGGCTCAGAATAGAAACGGCCGGCAGCAGTGAGGAACTGGTACGCAGGCTTCAGGCCGGAGAAGGAGATTTAATTGCCTGCAACCTGCTTATTACCGGAGAAAAGAAAGACAGCCTCATTTATTGCGGAGTGGAAACGCTCACCCGCCAGGTACTGGTGCAACGGAACGGACGTAACGCCTTGAAAGATGTCACCGAAATGCCGGGTAAAGAGATTCATGTCAATCCGGGACGATACCTCCAGAGGCTGAACAACCTTGACAACGAGCTGGGAGGCGGACTGATTATCCGAACCGTTTCCGAAGACAGCCTCTCGGAAGTAGATCTGATAGAGCTGGTTGCCCAAGGAGAAATTGACTATACGGTGTGCGACAATGAAATTGCCCGTATAAGCAAGACCTGCTATCCAAATCTGAATACCGGCCTGGATATCAGCTTCAACCAGCGTTCCTCATGGGCCGTACGCAAGAGCGAGCCTCTGCTGGCCCAAGCGGCAGACGAATGGTTTAAGAAAAACAAGGCCTCAATAGCCGGCCTCGCAGGCAACAGGCATCATTTTGAACAAAGCTGGCGAATCACGCATGGATCTGTCCTTTCCGTAAAAAAAGGGCAAATATCACATTACGATGAACTCTTCAAGACTTATGCCGGTACCATCGGGTGGGATTGGAAACTGCTGGCGGCCCTTGCTTATGCCGAATCAAACTTCGACCCGAAAGTGACATCAGGAACCGGCGCACGGGGACTGATGCAGCTGATGCCGCGCACGGCAAGAAACCTGGGAGTCCCCGAAGGGAAAGAAGACGATCCCGAAGAAAGCATCAAAGCCGCCTGCAGGCTGATAAGCCAGCTCGACAGAAGTTTTTCAGCCATAAAAGACAAGGATGAGCGGATAAACTTCATTCTTGCCTCATACAATGCCGGCGAAGGACACATAAGAGATGCCATGGCGTTAGCTGAAAAATACGGCAGTACGCCCCTCGAATGGGAAAACAGCGTAGAAAAATACCTCAAGCTGAAAAGTAACGGGCATTACTTCAATGACCCGGTATGCAAAAACGGATATTTCAGAGGCGATGAGACCTGCGGATTTGTAAGGGACATCCGGTACCGGCATGACCTGTATAAAAAGGAAATAAAAAATTAAAGGCACAATCCATGACGGGGAACGAACTGTTCGATGAAATTTCACTTTGCCAGACAGACAAGCTGTCTGTCCGGCAGAAATACATCAGGCTATACGCTTTGCTCGACCGTGCATGCAGGCTGTATGCCGATGAGAGCACAGCCGGCTTCTCAAATCTTTTCTCGCGTCTGCACTACTTCTGCAAACAAAAAGGCATACCCCCGAAAGCCATTGAGATATTCCGCATTCACGGGAAACAGGCCCTGCAACACGCTGACTACAGCCTTACTAAAGACGATTTTCTTTATGACTTGAAAGCACTGTGCGAGTTTATCAGCCGCATATCAGGCACTCCCGTCCCGGACTCACTGCAAAGGATCCTGCCCGTCAAATGGCGGAGGCTCCCGGAATACGCATGCCGGAATGAGCTGCGTAAACGAATGCGGGTAATAACGGCCAGACGTGACGGGCATTTTGTCTACGCATACGATGAGGATCATCCTGCCGATGAGCCGCTCCGTGTGGCATATCCTGAAGAATCAGGCAATCTCCCTGATTTCCTTTATGAGGGAGCGCAGCTCAACCTGCTTTCCGTAAGGAGCGGTGAAGCCGGAGTGCTCATGCCCGAAATCATTGTCCTTGAGCCTGATTACCTGATTGATATCAGCTCGCTGGCAGACTGCTATACAAATTACGGCAGCAGTCCGCTGCAATACATCGTAAACAAGATACTGCCTCAGGAGACAACCTTTCATACCTTGCTTGGAAACGCGGCCAATCAGTTTCTCGATGACTGTGTCAACGAAACGGACGATTCTCCCGCACGGTTTGAAGATTCCATCCGGAAAGCGTTCCGCGGCAATGTAATGGAATATTGCACCTGCCCCGACATCAACCGGGATTATTTTGCCAGGGCACGCCTGCAGTTTGAGCATATACGGCACACCGTCATGCAGTCGTTCCCCGGTCCGTCATGCCGTATTGACCGCAACAAGGCCATCCTTGAACCGTCTTTCCTCTGCGAGGCCTTAGGATTGCAGGGACGTATGGACCTGCTGCAGGATGACGGGAAAAAACTGGTTGAGCTGAAATCGGGAAAAGCCGATGAGCATTACGGCAAATGCCGCTCAAAAGAAAGTCATGCCCTGCAGATGGCACTCTATAAGGAAATATTGTATTACAATCTGGACATTCCCAGAGAGGAAGTACACTCCTTTCTGTTCTATTCCGCATATCCAAGACTGTTTCTGGAAAGAAGCTCCAAGACACAGATACAACGGGCCATCAGTCTGCGAAACGCCATTGTGCACAATGAGCTGCTTGTCAGACAGGGGAAAAGCGGGGAAATCATACCGCTGCTCACGCCCGACAGCCTGAACGAAAAGAATGACACCTCCAGATTATGGACACAGTGGCAACGGCCCAGACTGGAGCGTATGCTGAACCCGCTGCATCAAATGACAGAAACGGAAAACGCCTACTTCAGCCATTTCTTTTCATTCATAGCCAAGGAACAATTCCTGGCAAAGACCGGAGACAGCCAGCCCGATTCCTCACGCGGATTCTCCGCCTTATGGAACGCCAGTGTCACGGCCAGGCAAAGCGATGGGAATATCCTGACCGATCTGCGGATTACACAGGCTGAATACAACGAAGGCATCGAGCGGCTGAAACTGGAAATTCCCCCATACGGAGACAGTTTCCTGCCCAATTTCCGTAACGGAGACATCGCACTGCTGTATGAAAGGAACAGTGAGACTGACAATGCCGTCAACAGGCAGGTTTTTCGCGGAAGCATCGAGCGTATCGACAGCAGGGAAGTACTGTTCAAGCTACGGTACAAACAGCGCAGCCTGCATGTACTGCCCAGGCAGTCACTGTATGCCATAGAGCATGACTTCATTGACAGCTCATTCAACAAGCAGTATCAGGGCCTGTATGCCTTCATTACGGCCCCTCCCGACCGCAAGGAACTCATACTGGGACTGCGCGAGCCCCGCATATCGGCCGGCAGGAAACTGAACAGCCGCTATCTGAATCCGCAAATCGACAATATCGTGCTGCAAGCCAAACAGGCAGACGACTATTTCCTGCTTATCGGCCCGCCGGGCACCGGAAAGACTTCGGTCGCGCTGAAAAGCATGGTCGAGGAGTTTTATTCCGAGAAAGGCAGCAACATCCTGCTGCTGTCATACACCAACCGGGCTGTAGACGAAATCTGCGAAATGATCGAAAGCATATCATGCAAACCAGGCTATATCCGCATCGGGAGTACCCAGTCATGTGAAGAACGCTACCGCCACCGCCTGCTACAGAACGTCACCGCCTCATGCAGCACCCGTGACATGATACGGCAGACGATAGAAAGCACACGCATTTTCGCAGGCACAACGGCATCGGTCACAGGGCATGCCGGCCTGTTCAAACTCAAGCATTTCCAGGCGGCCATCGCAGACGAAGCGTCGCAAATACTTGAGCCGCAAATCATAGGCATTCTCTGTGCGCACAATGATGCCGGACAATGCGCCATCGACAAATTCATCCTGATCGGTGACCATAGACAATTGCCCGCCGTAGTGCTGCAAACCGAAAAAGAATCAAAGGTCACCGACAGCCGTCTATGGGAAACCGGTCTTACCGACTGCCGTAACTCTCTGTTCGAGCGGCTTTACCGCCTCCAGTTGAAGCATCCCAAAAAAGGCATACTGGCCATGCTCAGCCGGCAGGGACGCATGCATCCTGATGTCGGCGCATTTGCCAGCCGTTTCTTCTATGGAGGAAAACTCGGTATTGTCCCCGTAAAGCATCAGACCGCGGAGATCGACTTCAGCCTCTGTCCTGACAAAAAGACCAGCAGCCTGCAACACTTCATTGCCCGCACGCGAACCGGATTTTTCCCGTCACACACACCGCCGCTCACCGATCCGGACAAGACAAACCGCGAGGAGGCAGGAATCACGGCTTCCATCGTGCAGGGCATTTACCGGCTCTGCCGCATGAACCGGATGCCTTTCCGGGCAAAAGAGCGCATCGGCATCATTGTCCCGTTCAGAAACCAGGCTGCCCTTGTCCGCCATGAGCTGACCAGACTGGCCATACCCGAAACCGATGAAATCACCATCGACACGGTAGAACGGTATCAGGGAAGCCAGCGGGATATCATCATTTACTCAACCGTCATCAGCCGGCCTTACCAACTGGACATAATCAGCGTCCCCATAACGGACGGTGCCCTACAGATTGACCGCAAACTGAATGTGGCCATTACGCGGGCAAAAAAACAGCTTTTCGTCACAGGAAACCCTGCCCTGCTGAAGCGGAACGACATATACCGCAGATTCCTGGAAAGCCTGACTCCTTATGAGGAGTATCCTCCGCAATGAACC
>CAYUIJ010000052.1:0-16817 GCA_964444735.1 uncultured Bacteroides sp.
CGGGCAGATAAGATGTAGCAAACAACACAGGAGAGGTGTTTGTCATCTCTCCTTTATTATACCCTTCAAACGCTAACTTCTTTTCAAGATGTGACTTGAAGCTTATTAGAGCAGACGTAGCCTATAAGGAAAATAAAAGCTGGAAAAATAGAATCTTAATTTAAAATACCAAGCTTCACTATGAGTCTTGAAAACAGAATGTCATTCATAGACTTTTGCTTATCTATACCGTCATTCAAACTTGCCTTTCGTCAGTTCTTCTTCCAGAAAAGCAAATACATAGCGGGGACTTTGATGATAAAAATGCGTTCGGCTATCCATTACTTTCCGGTAAGTATCCGAATAAAACACAGTGGCAAGTGCCTCCTCCATTGTCATTTCGCTGTGCCGTTCAGTCAACAAGACGGCAAGGTTCTTTACCATATCCGCCATCATTTCCGTTTTTTCGCTCATATCCTTTTTAACAGTTTAATGGCACGTTCCATACCGAAGAAATGGTTACACCTTTCATGTATTGCAGGTTATGTACAAACGTGGGAAGGTCTAAGGTAGCAAAAACCACCATAAATCTGGATATAAAGCAAGGGCATTATTGAGTGTTATAGAAAAATCTTAAATAATACAAAAACACCCGATTTTACATTCTTGGGTGTAAAATCGGGTGTTAATCCTATAAATCATTGAAATTCAATGTTTATTGCGGAGAGACAGGGATTCGAACCCCGGGTGCCTCGCAGCACAACGGTTTTCAAGACCGCCGCAATAGACCACTCTGCCATCTCTCCAAGACTCCTTTGCAGGAACGCTTCCTTCCAAGCACGGTGCGAAGATATGACAGATTGTTTGATTTACCAAATTTATCGGAGCTTTTTCAAAATATTTTCTTCAGAATCATTATTTGAATACCCTGTATACAGAAAGCGTTCAGGCTCAGAATTTGCATGGCAAAGACAAACCCGCTAACTTTGCATGACATTGAATCGGGATGATATTGACCGAAGCTGCAGACACGACAATTGGATTAAGAACCTGACGGCTATTATTGGCATTATGATATATCCACGGAATTTTGAACAGAAAATAGAATTCGACCGGATCCGGACTTTATTAAAGGAGCAATGTTTAAGCTCCCTGGGAGAAGAACGGGTTGACAGCATGGAATTTACCGACAATGCTGAAACGATAAGCCGTTTACTGGACGAGACGATGGAATTCATACGGATTATTCAGGAAGATGATAATTTTCCGGATCAATATTTTTTCGATGTACGCCCATCGCTTTACCGTATACGGGTAGAAGGACTGTATCTTGACGAACAGGAGGTATTCGACCTGCAACGGTCGCTTGGAACAATACACGGCATTGTACGCTTCCTGAACCGGGAAGGGCAGGAAAGCGGCAGGAATCCTTTCCCTTCCCTGCAAAAGCTGGCCGGCGGCGTGGCAGTTTTTCCACAACTCATCAGACAAATAGATTGTATTCTCGACAAATACGGAAAGATAAAAGACAGCGCATCGGCCGGACTGTTACGAATCCGGCAGGAAATGGCATCGGCTACGAACGGCATTTCACGCATCCTGAACGCCATATTGCGGAATGCACAGTCGGAAGGATATGTCGGCAAGGATGTCACTCCCACCGTGCGCAACGGCCGTCTGGTTATTCCCGTGGCTTCCGGTATGAAACGGAAGATAAAAGGAATTGTACACGATGAGTCGGCCACAGGAAAGACTGTGTTTATTGAGCCTGAGGAAGTGGTGGAAGCCAATAACCGGATCCGTGAGCTGGAAGGAGATGAACGAAAGGAGATAATCCGCATACTGACTGAATTCTCAAACATTGTACGGCCGCAAATACCGGAAATTCTGCAATCGTATGAATTTCTGGCCGAAATAGATTTTATCAGGGCTAAAGCACGCTTTTCAATCAATATTAACGCCATCAGGCCTGTAGTGGAAAACACGCAGGTGACAGACTGGACGATGGCCGTACACCCGTTGCTGCAAATGTCACTGGCACGCCACGGGAAGAAAATGACTCCGATCGACATTGAACTGAACAAATCGCAGCGCATGCTTATCATCTCCGGACCAAATGCCGGGGGCAAATCGGTATGTCTCAAAACGGTGGGACTTTTGCAATATATGCTTCAGTGCGGACTGCCTGTCCCGCTTCACGAAAGAAGCCGTGCCGGCATTTTTGGCAGCATATTTATTGATATCGGCGATGAGCAAAGCATAGAAAACGATTTGAGCACTTACTCGTCACACTTGCTGAACATGAAACATACCATGAAGCATTGCGATGAAAGGAGCCTTATTCTGATAGACGAGTTTGGCAGTGGGACAGAGCCTCAAGTTGGAGGGGCCATTGCCGAAGCCATGCTGAAACGTTTTAACAGCAAGCGGGCATTCGGAGTAATCACCACGCATTATCAGAATTTAAAACATTTTGCCAGCGAACACGAAGGCGTGGCAAACGGTGCCATGCTGTATGACCGTCATCGCATGCAAGCCCTGTTCCAATTGCAGATAGGTAACCCCGGCAGCTCGTTTGCCGTAGAAATTGCACGCAAGACAGGAATTCCGGAGGATGTGATTTCTGATGCCTCGAAAATAGCGGGAAGCGAATATGTCAACGCTGATAAATATCTGCAGGACATCTTACGCGACAAGCGTTACTGGGAAGGCAAACGCCAGGACATACGCAAGCGCGAAAAACAAATGGAAGAAACCATTGCACGGTATGAGGCGCGGCTCAACGAATTAGACAAGATCCGCAAGGAAATACTGCGCAATGCGGAGGAGGAAGCACGCCGTTTGCTGGAGGAATCGAACGCCCGCATTGAAAACACGATACGAGTCATTAAAGAAGCGCAGGCGGAAAAGGAACGCACACGCAATGCACGCCAGGAACTGGACAAGTTCAAGTCGGATGTGGAAAAGATAAGCAGGAAGCAGGCCGACGGGAAGATTGCACGCGAAATGGAACAGATCCTCGAAAGGCAAAAAAGGAGACAAGAACGCAAGAAACAACAGGGAACAGGCGATGCGCCTGCTGTCCAAAAGACAGAACAGCCGCTGCAAAAGAATGACACCGTACGCATCAAAGGGCATACTTCTGTCGGTAAGCTGCTGGATATAAGCGGGAAGAATGCAACGGTGATTTTTGGGGTTGTCAAGACAACAGTCGGGCTGGAATGTCTGGAAAGGGCCGAAGCTCCGCAAACAGGCAATGCAATGCAGATCTCATCGTTTGTAAGTGCTCAGACACAAGACAGCATATATGAGAAAAAGCTCCGGTTTAAACAAGACATCGATGTGAGGGGCATGAGGGGAGACGAAGCCATACAGGCTGTAACCCGCTTCATTGACGATGCCGTTCTTTTAGGAGCAGGCAGGGTGCGCATTCTGCATGGTACCGGAAACGGAATCTTGCGCACGCTTATACGTAATTATCTGAGAACAGTTCCCGGAGTAAGCCGTTTTCAGGACGAGCACGTCCAGTTTGGAGGCGCCGGTATCACTGTAGCAGACTTGGACTGACATTGGCATGCCTGCCCTGAGCAGGGACTTCTTCAGGGCACTATAAAATATATTGTGTAAATGGGGGATGGGGATACGGGATTCAGGTTCGGGCTCCGATATTTCATACATTTGCCAGATGAAAAAGATTATGAGAGAAAAGAATCAGGCAGTGCCCGGTGAGGTGTTAAGCAAGGAATTCCTCAGCCAGTTCAAGACGGGGCCGATGTGATCAGGATTCTGAAGCGGCTTCATGCCCAAGTGTTGGAGAAGATGCCTGAAAGTAAGACGGATATTTTGATCCTGTCGATTTTGGGGAATAGAAAGAGATAATCCCATTTCTTGATAACTGTTATTTCCGGCAAGTTAAGAGAACAACACCTGGGTATATTTTTCACACGGCATACAAGCCTGAAGCAGCTAATCCCGTTTCTTTTAACATTTAGAAATTAGTTTAAATCACTTCATTATACGATATGAACAGTTTATATAAAAGATGGAAAAACTACGAAAAAATAGAAAGCTTTACTGAACATCCTTCCTTTCCTGATAGATTTCCACACCGACTCCCGAACATTCTGCTCCTATAGGAGGGTTGTCTTTTATCAGTTCTATATGAATGCTTGCGATAGATGGAAAATCTCTGAAGAGTCTTTGCAGAATTCTGCAGCTTGCGTGTTCCAGCAACTGAGACGGCAGTCGCATTTCTTCTTTTACCGCGTTAAAAATATCGGCATAACTGACAGTGTCTTCCAGCGCATTGGTCCGCATGGCATTGGTAAAGTCGGTTTTTATCTTTAGGTTAATAGTAAAATAGGCTCCTACGGTAGTTTCTTGAGAATCTACTCCATGATGCGCATAGAATTTCAGGTCTTTTAGCAATATATACATGTCCATTTGTTGGAATTTTAAGGGTTGAAAAAGAAAAGCGGTACATTCTTCTTAATTATCCGCATCTTGATGTTCCACAAGTCTTGCAGATAAGACAGCCTTCTTGATATACAAGTGTCTCATGCCCACAATTCGGACATTTTTGTCCTTTGGCTTCGGTTCCGTCAGTTACATATTTTTTTAATGCCCGCGATACTCCGTTTTTCCAGGTATTGATGTTTTCGCTGTCAAGTTGCAAAGAGTCTACCAATTTGATTACTTGCTCAATGGGCATTCTCCAGCGCAATACTCCAGAAATAAGTTTTGCATAGTTCCAATATTCTTTGTTGAAACGTTCAGACAGCCCTTCTATGGTCATCTTATATCCGCGGCGATTCTCAAATTGGAAATCGTAACGCTTGTTTCCTTCTTCATCTATATTCTTGATGATACGACCGTGTGTTACGGATTTCGGCAGGACAATACCGTCATCATCATCCTGCAGACCGGTGAAGATTTCATAAGGGTGTCCGTTTAGCAATCCTACAAATGCAACCCATTTGTCTTTATTGTTTTGAAAACGTTGTACGTCACATTCAAGGATTTTCGGGCGAATCTCAACTACCGTAGGCGGTTTGCATGGAGGCGCTTCTGCTTTTTTGTCCTTTTTTGTCGAAAGCAATACGCCTGAACGCGAACCGTCACGATATACAGTACAGCCTTTGCATCCCGATTTCCAAGCTTCTACATATAATTTGTTTACCAATTCTTCATCAACGTTGTTTGGCAGGTTGATGGTTACGCTAATAGAATGGTCTACCCATTTCTGGATTCTTCCCTGCATTTTGACTTTCATCAACCAGTCAACATCATTGGATGTAGCTTTGTAATAAGGAGATTTGGCTACCAGTCCGTCAATTTCTTCCTGAGTGTATCGTTTGTTGGTATCGTATCCGTTGGCTTGCATCCATGTAAGGAATTTATGGTGGTATACAATGTATTCCTCAAAGCTGTCGCCAGTTTCATCGGTATAGTCGATTCTTACTTTCGGATCATTGGGGTTTACTTTACGGCGGCGTTTGTATACAGGCATAAATACCGGTTCAATTCCGGATGTGGTCTGTGTCATCAGACTGGTTGTTCCAGTAGGAGCAATGGTAAGGCAGGCTATATTGCGTCTGCCGTATTTTACCATATCTTCATACAATCCCGGATCGGCTTCTTTGAGTCTGTTTATAAACGGATTGTTTTTTTCACGTTCTGTATCATAGATTTCAAAGGTGCCGCGCTCTTTTGCCATTGTTACAGAAGAACGGTAAGCATTCAAGGCAATAGTCTTGTGTATCTTTTCTGAAAATTCAGTAGCCTCTTCGGTTCCATATCTCAGCCCCATGGCGGCAAGCATATCGCCTTCAGCGGTAATACCTACTCCTGTACGTCTTCCTTGTTCGGTCTTTTTATAAATTTTTTTCCACAGATGTTTTTCCGAACCTTTTACTTCTTCACTTTCAGGGTCTGATTTGACCTTTTCCATAATAGCATCAATCTTTTCCAACTCAAGGTCAATAATATCATCCATGATGCGTTGTGCATATTCTACATGTTTTTTGAAAGTCTCAAAGTCGAAACAAGCTTCGGGAGTGAACGGGTTGATTACATATGAGTACAGGTTGACAGCCAGCAGACGGCATGAGTCGTACGGACACAATGGAATTTCTCCGCAAGGATTGGTTGAAACGGTCTTGTATCCTAAATCGGCATAACAGTCGGGCACAGATTCACGTATGATAGTATCCCAGAATAAGACTCCCGGTTCGGCTGATTTCCATGCATTGTGTACAATTTTTTTCCATAGCGCGGTGGCGTCAATTTCTTTCTTTACTTTTGGGTCGGGAGATTCTACAGGAAATTGTTGTGTATAAGGTACTTTTTCGATGGCGGCTTTCATAAACTCATCATCGATTTTCACAGACACGTTGGCTCCGGTAACTTTTCCTTCTGTCATCTTGGCATCGATAAATGCTTCAGAATCGGGGTGCCTGATGGATACGCTTAACATTAATGCTCCTCGACGCCCGTCTTGTGCCACTTCACGGGTAGAGTTGGAATAGCGCTCCATAAAAGGAACCAACCCGGTTGAGGTCAGAGCCGAATTCTTTACCGGTGAACCTTTGGGGCGAATGTGTGAAAGGTCATGACCTACACCTCCGCGACGCTTCATCAATTGAACCTGTTCTTCGTCAATGTGTATGATTGCTCCGTAAGAATCGGCCGAACCGTCCATACCAATTACAAAACAATTTGATAAGGAAGCTATCTGGAAGTTGTTTCCTATACCGGTCATCGGGCTTCCTTGCGGAACAATATATTTAAAGTGATTCATTAAGTCAAAAAGCTGCCGGGCACTCATAGGATTGGGGTACTTGGCTTCAATCCGTGCAATTTCATTTGCTATGCGCCAATGCATATCAACAGGTGATTTTTCATAGATATTGCCGAATGAGTCTTTAACCGCATATTTGTTAACCCATACACGTGCCGCCAATTCATCGCCATTAAAGTATTCTAATGACGCATTGTATGCTTCATCGTAAGTGTAAATTTTTTGTTCCATATATCTGTTTGTTTGGTATTAGATAAACGCGACAACAAAATTAGATATGTTTTTAATATGAGCAAAAAAAATAATATATAAATTGAATGAAAGCAGGAAGTTTTCTGAAAAGAATTATTATTATGTTGATTGTCAGTGTAATGATGAAAATAGAATTGCTGAAAGTTTTCCAAAATGGAAAACTTTACTTCTAAATGATGTTGATAAGTTATCTTGAACTGTACATAACTTTATGTCTGTGTTTGTGAATTTCATATTATATTGTATATAATGTATTGATTATTCGATTATATTTGTTATGTTTAAAAGGATGTGATTATGGAATATGTAAGACAAAGAAGAACTATTCGGAAATATCAGAAAAGAGATATTGATCAGGTTATGCTGAATGAGCTTTTGGAAGCGGCATCAAGGGCTTCTACAATGGGGAATTTGCAATTATATAGCGTGGTAGTGACTCGTGATACGGAAATTAAGAAGGCGCTGGCTCCTGCCCATTTTAATCAGTCCATGGTGTTTGATGCTCCGGTATTACTGACTTTCTGCGCAGACTTTCATCGTACGTCTGTTTGGTGTAAGAACCGTAAGGCTATACCCGGATATGATAATTTTCTGTCATTTGTAAATGCATCAATTGATACCTTATTGTTTGCGCAGACTTTTTGTATGCTTGCTGAAGAAAAAGGATTGGGATTGTGCTATTTGGGAACTACAATCTATAATCCGGATTTGATTATAGATACGCTAAAGCTCCCTAAACTTGTGATGCCTGTAACAACGGTGACGCTGGGATATCCGGCAGAGAATCCTCCTCAGACAGATCGCTTGCCTGTGGAAGCTTTTGTACATGAAGAGGCTTATCATGATTATACTGCTATGGATATAGACCGGTTGTACGCTTATAAAGAGACGTTGCCGGAAAATCGGCATTTTGTGGAAATAAACAAGAAGGAGACATTGGCTCAGATATTTACAGACATTCGTTATACCAAGGAAGATAATGAATCAATGTCAAAAACTTATTTGGCCTCAATGAGGAGGCAAGGATTCTTGAAATGACAAAAGGAACGGGCACAAAAGACATTTGAATATATTCTTTTTGCGTTCGTCCTTTTTTTAATGGGATTCCTAGTCTTTAGCGGCGATAGTGCTTTCTATTTCCTCTATTTCGTAGCGGAAGTTCTTGTCAATATCCAATTGGTTTTTTACAATCTTGCAAGAATGTATTACAGTGGCATGATTTTTCTTGCCAATCAGTGTTCCAATCTTGCTACATGAAGCGCCGGTATATTTTTTTGCCAAATACATGGCTACCTGACGTGCCATTACAACATTGCGTTTTCTAGAGTGGGCATGCAGACTCTCTTTCTCTATTTCATAATGTTTGCATACAGAGTCAATGATGGTTTCAATGGTTATTTCTTTCTTCTTGATCCTTGCAACTTTCTTGACAACCTTTTCGACCAGATTCATATCAATGTCTGCATTATAAACGGTAGAGTATGCCATTAGTGAATTGACAATGCCTTCAAGGTCACGCACGCTTTCATTCACATTTTCTGCGATGAAGTCTATAACCGTTTCGGGGAATTCCAATCCGTCACGATGTATTTTGTCTTTTAAGATATCTTTGCGCAGTTCGGCGTTAGGTTTTTCCAGTTCGGCTAATAATCCCCATTTAAAGCGTGTGATCAATCTGTCTTCCATACCTTGCAACATTACCGGCGGACGGTCGGATGTCAATATCAACTGCTTGCCGTTCTGGTGTAGGTGATTGAATATATGGAAGAATGTATTCTGAGTTTTGGTCATTGCTGCAAACTCTTGAATATCATCAATAATCAAAGTATCAATCGTTTGATAGAAGTTGATGAAATCGGTTACCTTATTGCGTAAAGTGGCCTCAACGAATTGTACCTGAAAAAGATTGGCTGATATATATAGCACTCTTATTTGAGGATACAGTTCCTTGACACGTATTCCGATAGCATTAACCAAATGGGTTTTACCAACACCGGAAGTACCATAGATAAAAAGCGGGTTAAAGGCTGTTTTTGCTGGTTTCGACGCGACTTCTTCTGCTACAGTGCGCGGCAGTTTATTACTTTTTCCTTCAATGAAATTATCAAATCTATACTTCGGATTGAGACGCGAGTCTAATGTAGTATTAGATTGATCCTGTACAGAAGTCTGGTTAATTGTTACTCTTTGTTGAGGTTTGACTGTTCCCGGCTGATTTGAAGGTATGTTGGTAGTAAGATGGTTTGTTTTGTCTGTAAGGATACTATATATTAATTGGGTACCCGTTCCTGTTTCTTTATATAATGCTAAATGTATCAATTCCGCATACTTTTCTTCTATGAACTCATAAAAGAATTGACTGGGAACTTCTATAATCAGTGCGTTGCCCTCATACTTTAAAGGTATGATAGGTTTAAACCATGTATTAAATACAGGCTCGCCAACGTTATCCTTAATAATTTGCAAACAACGATTCCACAGCTCTACATGATTATTTTTCATCATGACTAAAAAAACATTTATTTATTTATCAAACTTCTATGCTGCAAAATAGAGAATATAATTTTAAAAAAACAAATCACTATTTTCTTGCATAATTGATATAAATTCTAAATATCTTTTTTTCAAATTATTATGGAATATCGTTCTATTGCGTTATATTTTATTTGTTTTGCATATATTGAAGTGTCTGTATTTTAGTGATTTATATATATATTGTGTTTGTTCCTTTTAAATTTTATCGTTTTTATTTTGAAGATTTCCATACTTGATAAATAGGGGGCTATATGATATTTTTAATGTCGCTTTTTATCTTTTTGTAATTTAGACTGAATCTATATAACATCATTTTTTGCGTTATTTGTCTTTCTTGCCAAAAAGAGAAAAGTGTACATAACGTTTAGGATGTGATTTTAAATCTTCAAGCAAAGAGGCCGCATTATATGTAGTTTGATTTAGATTGTTGTATAGCGTGCTGTCATTTAACAGGAGTCCAAGAGTATTATCTGTACTATTAAACTTGTCGGCCATAAGAGAAATGTTTCCGAGTGTAAGGTCTATTTTCTGTAAAAGCGCGTTGTAATCTGTTTGAGTTAAATTATCACTTATGGTCACAAAATCGGATCCGATGCGGTTTAGTTTTCCGGTAATATCTGGTATATCATTCTGAAGCAGATTATTGATTTGCCGAGTTGTTGTTTTCAAATTAGCGGTTATCTGCTCGGTATTGCGTAATGTTGCAAACAATGCCGGATTAGATAACAGATTATTTAGTGAGTTTAGCATGGAGTCTAGTTTAGGCAACATGTTTTGTATTGCAGGTATCATTTTTTTTGCCTCACCCATCAGCCCGTTGTTCCCATGCCCTGTTATGGTATCGCCAATATTAAGTCGTTCGCGCGGATTGTCTGCCAGTAAAAGGTTCAACTTTACAGTTCCCAGCATTTCTGTTACAAATTCTGCTTCGCTGCCTTTTGGGATACGCATGTCTTTATCTACTTCAATTTCTACGGTAACGTGACCTGGAAGATTGTAGTTATAGTTGATTGAACGTACGCTACCGATATTGTATCCGTCTGCATATACAGGACTGGAAACAGTGAGCCCGCCAATATTGTCATAAGTAACATAATAATAGTTGCTGGCTTTGAACATGTTTATGCCTTTTAGAAATTTGATTCCAAAGAAAAGTATTACTACTGCTACGATGCCGGTTATTGCAATCTTTATTTCTTTTGTTATATACTTCATAATTTTTTAATGTTAATTGTTCCTATTCCTTTTAAATTCCTGAATTGCTTCCTGGACGCTTATTTTGTCATCCCCTCTGAAAGCTATGATAAAGGCGTCTTTGAATTTACGGATGATTTCTTTTCGCATTCTGTATATTTTGTTATAATCGGTTGATGCTCCGTATGTATATTTATAAATGCCATTTTCTTTATAATATTCTACAGGCTTTAGGCCTTTTAAACGTCTGTCAGCAGCTTTTAGCGGACTGGATGCAGTGAGAATCTGAATTTTGAAAACGGGTTTGTCTGTGTCTGCGTTATTCTCTGTTTGGTCTGATGTCTTTTTTTTCTGCTTTCCAGGTGTTTGTCCGGCTGCTGTTTTTTTTGTTTGGAGAGTCTCTTCTTTTTGGATTCCCTCTGAAGTCGCAGTTGGTGTGTTAGATGCTTCTTCTGCTATCGTTGTTGTACTACCACGCTTGTTTTTTTGTTTATAGTTCAGTATGGCTTGGCATATACTTTTGCTTAAATCTTGTATGCCTTTTTCTGAGTTCAGATATTTTTCCTCATCAGGGGTTGATATATATCCAAGTTCTATCAGGATGCCAGGCATAGAAGTTGCATGTAATACCAGAAATCCTGCTTGTCTTACTCCGCGGTCATTACGCTGTGCTGTTATGCGGAATTGATCTTGTACCGATTGTGCCAGATTGATGCTTTGCTGCATGTTTTTGTCTTGTATGAACTCAAACATGATATAGCTTTCTGCCGAGTTCGGATTAAAGCCGGCATAACGTTGTTTGTAGTCATTTTCTATAAGGATAACCGCATTTTCTTTTTGTGCTACAGCCAGATTTTCTTTACTTCGATGGAGTCCTAATGTATATGTTTCTGTTCCTCTTGCTGTTTTTCCTTTAGGAAGTGAATTGGTATGTATTGATACAAAAATATATTCTTTATCATTGTTGGCAATGTCTGCACGTTTATGCAAGGGAATAAACTTGTCACTCTTTCGGGTGTATACCACTTTAATATCATTGTGGCTTTTTGAAAGTAAATCTCCTACAGCAAGCGCAACTTTAAGGTTTATATTTTTTTCTTTAGAAATGTGCCCCACGGCTCCGGAATCATGGCCCCCATGCCCGGCATCAAGCACAACAATAAAATCTTTTGCATAACCTGTCATGCAAAAACAGGATAGTATGCCGCTCAAACAAAGTAATAGAGTGTATTTTTTTATTTGTTTGCTCATGATTGATGTTATGATGTGCAAAAGTAAATGAATTTTTTTAGAAAACGGATAAACATATATAAGTTTTCATTGATTTTTAAGTTATTCTGAACTGGCATTGTTTGACATTATACTCTTTTCTCGTTTTGAAGCCATATATTTCTTTGTGGTATCATGAAAAGATTGAATAAGACAAAAAAAGGTTTGCCAAAACAAGAGCGGCAAACCTTTTTTTGTCTTATTCAATCTTTTGGTTATTTCTTTCTAGTATTTCCGTAACGGCTCATGAACTTATCAACACGTCCGGCTGTATCCACTAATTTAGATTTACCTGTGTAGAATGGATGTGACGAACTGGAAATTTCAAGCTTGACACAAGGATAAGTCTCACCTTCAAACTCAACAGTATCTTTAGTAGCACAAGTTGAGCGGGAAAGGAACATGTCACCGTTAGACATATCTTTAAATACTACCGGACGATAGTTTTTTGGATGAATACCTTTTTTCATATCAGTTTTTATGTTTTATAAAAATTAGTCAATATTTTGCTAACAACAAAAATATTATGCAGGAGGATTTTAATTCGGTTGGCAAAGGTAATAATTCGTTTTTGATGTACCAAGCGAATTATTATAATTTTTGCTATAAGATATTACTTGTTTTTTCGCACGCTTTTAAGCATTTCTTTTCTGAATTTTACTTCAGCAGTCATGATTTTAAATATCTTTTTATTACTGAGAGCTTTTCTGTATTTATTGATATATTCTTGTTCAAGTTTTCCCAGTTTTATCTGAATATTGATAATTTGGCCTATTACTGCTTTATATTGCAATTCGTCAAGTTCTTGCTTAAGGGCTTTGTTTCTTTTTGAATTAGCATCATCGGTGAGTATTTTCTTTTTATCCTGTAATTCAAAATATAAGGGGAAAAAGTAATTGGCCTCTTGTGGAGTTAATTGTGCTTCACGGATAAAAAACTCTTTTTGTTTTTTACGGAATTCTTCCTTAGAAATGTTTTCTTGAGGAGTAATGCATGCGAATATATTAAAATTTCCAAGCGGTATTATAAATAAGATAATAGATATGACAATTGCTTTCATGTTTTAATTTTATTAATTAGTTTTCGTCAGGGCCTGTCAGGTAACAATATACTGTAAAATCGTCTGCCTGCATGTTCATTATGGTTTCTTCTATATATTCATCGGTGTATGATTCCGCAGTCGCAATAATAGGCCGTTCTACAGGACTTTGTGAGGTTATTTGCCGTTTGGGTAATGGTGCGAGTATATAGCGTGCGCTTATCATGATGATACAAAACATTGCTGCCATATAGAACCATGGTTTGATACGCTGCCATGCTGTTATATACGGGGTAGGAACAACAGGTTGCCTTTCAGGAATTTGGTTCATTATATTCCCGCAAAGTCGTTCAAAATATCCTTCAGGTACACTGAAAGGGTTTTCGTTCTTACAGATAATATCATCTAGTTTTTTGTTGTTCATGTTTGCCATGCTTTTTATGTGATTCTTTTATTAGTTAGACCATCGCATTATTGCATGGTTTAAAGAGATTCTTTTAAAAATGCTTCAATCTTTTTCACCGCATAGTGATAGGACGCTTTTAAGGCTCCTATTGTTGTTCCCAGTATTTCGGATATTTCTTCATATTTCATATTCTGATAGTATTTCAGATTGAAAACCATTCTTTGTTTTTCTGGTAAGGTTTGAAGTGCTTTTTGCAAAAGGAGTTGCGCTTCATCTCCATTGAAGTAAGGATCGCTTTCCAGTTTGCTTATGGCACAAGCTTGTGGGTCATCAAGAGGAACATCCTGATTGTTTTGCTGTTTATTTAAAAATGTAAGACATTCGTTCATGGCGATTCTGTATAGCCATGTGGTGATTTTTGCATCCCCGCGAAAACAGTCAATGTGTGTCCATGCTTTGATGAATGTGTTTTGAAGCAAATCATTGGCGTCATCATGAGACAAGACCATGCGGCGGATTTGCCAGTATAGTCGCTCGCTGTATTGGTTTACTATAGTTTCAAATGCTGCCCGTTGTGTTTGTGGGTTATGCAGTTGCTCTATAATCGTATTTTCATCGTATATCTTCATGGAACTTTTTAAATAGGTTCTTAGATTCTGTTTTGAAATGATTGAAATGTCTGTATTTATCAATCAGTTGGCTAATTGGAATAATTTTCGTGACTTTAAGGTTTAAAATCAACAGCAGGTCATGAGCCGGTTATCAAGCGGCAAGTTATCAAAAACATTGCAGATTCGCAAGAAAGAAACCGAAAAGTTCTTTATAGAGAAGTCATAAACGGTATTTTCCATGTTATCGTTTTCCTGCAAAGTTTCTCGGTTCTTTTCCGGATAAGGTACGGCATTTCCCCTGAAAAATCCGGTTCCTTTTACACGTTGCAGGTTCAATGGATGCGGCTGTGATCTAAGAGCGTCCGTCTTGCGGAAAGCCGGTCTGTAGAGAGGCCGTTCGTTTGTCTTGATGGAGCGGGGATTCTGAAGATAAGCCGGGCAGTCTGGTCAGGCGTGCGGTGATGAGACACAAGGCAGGGAGTATCGGTGGCTGTGCGGCTCTTTGCCAGAGGATTCCGCCTTTGGAAATGGAAAGAGATACATTGCCAAGATGTTCCGCCAATGCCGCTTCGGAATTAGAACGAATAAGGGACATGGTTTTCTTTTTTGTTCGGACCGGCAAAAATTCAGGCTTAATCAAAGGAGCCGTCAACGTTGATCCATTATAAATAAGAATGAAAACAATCCATTTTTCTTGCGCTTCATATCCGGTTTGCCCATTATTTTAGTTACTTTTGCACTCAATTGAAAAGAATATACAAATAAAATACACAAACAATGTATAGGACACATACTTGTGGAGAACTCAGACTCTCCGATGCGGGTAAAGATGTCACCCTGTCAGGATGGGTACAACGCATACGTAAAATGGGAGGTATGACCTTTGTTGACTTGAGAGACCGTTATGGAATTACACAGCTGGTATTCAATGAAGAAAACAATGCGGCACTCTGTAATAAAGCCAGTCATCTGGGACGTGAATTCGTCATTCAGGCTATAGGCTTTGTAAGTGAACGTTCAAACAAGAATAAGAATATTCCTACCGGTGAAATTGAAATTATCGTAAATGAACTTAATGTATTGAATGCGGCATTGACTCCTCCTTTTACCATTGAGGACAATACCGATGGTGGTGATGATTTACGTATGAAATACCGCTACCTTGATTTGAGAAGAAATGCCGTACGCAGGAACCTTGAACTCCGTCATCGCATGACAATGGAGGTGCGCCGTTATCTTGACAGCAAAGGGTTCCTTGAAATCGAAACACCTGTATTGGTAGGCTCGACTCCTGAAGGAGCGCGCGACTTTGTAGTTCCTTCACGCATGAATCCCGGACAATTTTATGCGTTGCCCCAATCTCCTCAAACCTTGAAGCAATTGCTTATGGTATCAGGCATGGATCGTTATTTCCAAATAGTAAAATGTTTCCGTGACGAAGACCTTCGCGCTGACCGCCAGCCTGAATTCACACAGATTGACTGTGAAATGAGTTTCGTAGAACAGGAAGATATCATTGAAACTTTCGAAGGTATGGCCAGACATCTTTTCAAGGAACTGCGTGGCGTGGAATTGAATAAGCCTTTCCTGCGTATGCCATGGGCTGAAGCTATGAAGTATTATGGGAGTGACAAGCCTGATTTGCGTTTCGAAATGAAATTCGTGGAACTGATGGATATCATGAAAGGATGCGGATTCTCTGTATTTGACAATGCAGCTTATATTGGAGGTATTTGTGCAAGAGGTGCGGCTTGCTATACGCGTAAGCAGTTAGACCAGCTGACTGAATTTGTAAAACGCCCGCAAGTCGGTGCAAAAGGCATGGTATATGCCCGTGTAGAAGCTGACGGTAATGTGAAATCAAGCATAGACAAATTCTGCTCACAGGAAGTATTACAACAAATGAAAGCTGCTTTCGATGCAAAACCATGTGACCTGATTCTGATTCTGAGTGGAGATGACGTGATGAAGACACGCAAGCAGCTTTGTGAACTTCGCCTTGAAATGGGTAATCAGCTCGGCTTGCGCGACAAGAATAAATTCGCATGCCTGTGGGTTGTAGACTTCCCGATGTTTGAATGGAGTGATGAAGAGAATCGCTTGATAGCTATGCACCATCCGTTTACTCACCCGAAAGACGAAGATATTCCTTTGCTGGATACAGATCCTGCATCCGTACGTGCCGATGCGTATGATATGGTAGTAAATGGAGTTGAAGTGGGTGGTGGATCTATCCGTATATACGATTCACAATTACAGGCCAAAATGTTTGAAATACTTGGTTTCACTCCGGCAAGGGCACAAGAGCAGTTTGGCTTCTTAATGAATGCGTTCAAATACGGAGCGCCTCCTCATGGAGGATTGGCGTATGGTCTTGACCGTTGGGTCTCGCTGTTTGCCGGATTGGATTCAATACGTGACTGTATTGCATTCCCGAAAAACAATTCAGGACGTGATGTTATGCTTGACGCACCGGCTCCACTGGAACAAAAACAGCTTGACGAATTAAACCTGCTTGTCAATATCAAAGAGAAATAAACAACAGGCAATTAATATCATAAGATTAAATCATTGGTTTATGGGGACATTAACAGAATTCATAGCCGATGATTTTATATTTTCATGACTTATGAATTAAATAACGTGAGTCTGAAATAAAATCAGAAAACAGTCAGTTGCCCGTCATTGACAAAAATTCACCTCAATGGCGGGTTTCTTCTCAAAGAGACAGCA
>CAYUIJ010000053.1:0-16758 GCA_964444735.1 uncultured Bacteroides sp.
GAGCCATGAAAGCTCTTTGGTGCATGCTTCAAAAAATATGCGAGATACTGTGTCGGAACAATATCTCGCAAAAACGGACTCTTTAAGGGACAACTATATACGGACATGGAGGCAACTCAATCAAACATGAAGCATGGTGGTGATTTCGATGACCTCAAAAAGGTGAATCTCAAAGCAACCCAAAAGGATATATCAAAACCTGAAGACGATGACTATTGGCAACGACAAGCCGAAGTCTTAATCAAGGGTTTTATACCCCTAAAATACATCTTAAATGTTAAATCTCCTGAAATTTTGGCCTAATGCGTAATTTTTACACAATAATATTTGGCAGTATTAAAAAGGTTTTGTAAATTTGTAGCGTAAATATTACACAATGAAATATTAAGAGTATGGAATTTAATGAGAAAACAGGCAAATGGGAGTCCAGGTATTGGCATCCGGCATTAACAACAGACGCTGTTGTTTTCGGATTTGACAAAGAGGATGGTTCTTTGCAAGTCCTCCTTATTAAAAGAGGCAAGGCCAAGCCAGGTGAAGTTCCAGCTTTCGAGGGATATTGGGCACTGCCTGGTGGCTTTATCCAAAAAGATGAACCAACTGACGAATGTGTCCATAGAGAATTATTTGAAGAATCGTCAATGAAACTCTTTAATAATGACAAGGGCATTAAGCCAGAGTTCATTGAACAGCTAAAAACATATTCAGCACGAGAAAGAGACCCACGAGAGTTTGTTGTGACAGTAGCATATTACGCACTTGTCAAAAGAGATAAGTATATTATCAAAGGTGGAGACGATGCTGCTGAAGCAAAATGGTTTTCTATTGATGAATTACCGGAATTGAATCTTGCGTTTGATCACGCTCAGATTATTCAAGATGCGATTGACAGACTACGGGAAAGAATACATTTTGAGCCTATCGGATTCAATCTTCTCGACAAGGAATTCACGATGCCTCAGTTGCAGAACATCTATATAGCAATCCTTAATCCACCTGAAGATGACAACACGATACGTGACAGAAGAAACTTCCCCAAAAAGATGCTGAAACTCGGCTATATCAAAGAAACAGGAAAGAAAGTAACAGGCAACCCCTATCGCTCTCCAAAACTATACACCTTTGACGAGAAAGCATATAAGGATGCCAAGAAAATTGGGATGAGACTGGAATTCTAAACGTATTCCCCACATTAGCCTCCCATACTGGGAGGTTTTAATGGTCTCAATTTTTCAAAGTGTCATTTGTACACAATGAAAACAGAAGTGATGTCAACTAAAATAACAAAAGATATGAACGAAAATTTTGATAAATCAATGCCGGAGTGGCATAATATCGCAGATGTGTCAGTTCAGCGAATTTGCGACAACTCCATCGTTTCACAGACCCTATACGTCAAAATTATCGATGGGGAAAGATTCTACAAAGTTAATGGTGAACATGTGAGGATGCTGACAGGAACAGAATATGTAAACGGTTTCGGGTATAATGCCGTTACCGCCTCATATAGGCTATTACTTTAGAAAACATATAATAATAACCTTTTAAAACAATTTCATTATGGACGAGTATGATGATTATGAAATGTTCCAGGACGATTCCTATGAAGAGGAATATGGAACACATTATGGAAAGTACGCTGGAACCTATGCGCAAGATGTAGCTGGGTATAGCGATGATGTAATAGATGATGCTTTCGATGGCGATCCTGATGCCTATTGGAATATTGATTAACAACATTAATACAGACAATTATGATTGGCAGCATTATTGGTGACATTGTAGGTAGTGTATATGAATTCACGCCTAACAACATTAAAACAAAGGAATTTGATTTCTTTGACCCAGATGGTAGCTATACGGATGACAGCATACTGACTTTCGCAACAGCCGATTGGCTTCTTCATGGAGGTGAAGTTGCACATTACTATAGTAGGTATGGGGAGAAATATCCCTGGCCGATGGGCGGATATGGAGGCGGTTTCAAACTTTGGCTTGTCCGCACAATCCGGCAACAAGATTTCCGACCTTACAACAGCTGCGGCAATGGCTCAGCCATGCGTGTTGGCCCAGTAGGATGGGCATTTGACACCAAGGAAGAGGTTCTTTCCATGGCAAAGAAAAGTGCGGAATGCACACATAACCACCCAGAGGGAATAAAAGGCGCACAAGCCACAGCATTAGCCATCATAATGGCAAGACAAGGTTGTACCAAAGAAGAAATACGTTCTGAGATAGAAAAGCGTTTTGAATACAATCTGCAATTTACCTGTGATGAAATCAGACCGACATATACATGGGGAGGTACATGTCAAGACAGTGTTCCGCAAGCTATTGTCGCTTTTCTCGATGGTAAAGACTTTGAGGATTCTGTCAGAAACGCCATTTCTATCGGTGGTGACAGTGACACCATTGGGTGTATTACAGGAAGCATTGCCGAAGCATTCTTTGGAGTTCCCGAGAAACTGAAAACTCAGGCCATGGGGTATCTCCCTATAGAATTTCAGGAAGTTATGAATGAATTTGAAAACAAGTACGGAAACAAGTAAAATGAATGATTATGAAAAAGACAAGTAAGTCCTGGAAGTTGTTCAAGAAAGACGACAAGCTACAAAAAGAAAAGGAAGTAATCTCTACGTCATCTCAGAGTGAGACAGACACCGTCAACATAGAAAAAGAATGTACTGCTTCTGAAGAAGAAAGCAAGCCTGATTCCAAAGAAGACAAGATGAATGACAACAAAGCACGTATTTACAATCTGATCATTGTAGATGAAAGTGGTTCCATGAGCCATCTTCGAGAATCAACACTCTCAGGAATCAATGAAACCATCAGCACTATTCACAGTGCCCAGAAAGAGTTTGCTGCAACGCAAAAGCACACATTGACTCTTGTAACTTTCGACTCTGGCTCAAACAGGCCAGATGTACGAACAATGATTGATAACCAACCCATCTCTGAAGTAAAAGAATTCAAGGATTACATGCCAAATGGATGTACCCCACTATATGACGCTATGGGACAGTCACTGACACATCTTCATGACCGTATAAAGGATGACAAAGACGCAACAGCTGTTGTAACTGTCCTGACTGACGGGCTGGAGAACGCATCCAGAGAATGGGATGCTACCGGATTACGCCGTCTGATAGAGCAATTGAAGTCGGAAGGTTGGTCTTTCGCGTACATGGGTTCAGCTCATAACGTGAAAGAAGTGACTGATTTACTCTCCATTGAAAACGTCGTTGAATTCAGTCACAATAACCTCGGAGCTGGAAGCGTCTGGGGACGTGAACGGTCATCCAGACATGCCTACTATGAAAAGATGAACAGGATGTACGAGGAGGAAAGGTCGATGTCAAGGGAGGAAATGCTGGAAAGAAAGCGTCAATATGCAAAGGAGTACTATGGCCAAAGAGTATCAAATGACCGTATTGACCATCTTGAAGAAAATGAAATCTTCGTGTTTGGAAGCAATGCAAGCGGTTATCACGGTGGAGGTGCAGCAGTCTATGCTATGCGTAAATTCGGTGCCGTTTGGGGACAAGGCGAAGGACTGCAAGGCCAAAGTTATGCCATTCCTACAATGGAAGGTATTGCAGAAATGAGTGAGGCCATCAAAAGATTCACATCATTCGCAGCCGAACATTCGGAGTTACGTTTCTTGGTTACAAGGGTTGGTTGCGGTGTCGCAGGTTATTCCGCCAGTCAGATTGCTCCCCTATTCAAAGAATGTATTCCACTGGAAAATGTCGCATTGCCCTCAGACTTCTGGGACGTTCTGGGATTAAAAATGTATTAGTTGTATTTAGTATTAGCCAAGTATTCACAAATAAAAAGAATCTCATATGAAAAATCTACTGGTCTTGCTGCTGTTATCGGTGGTTCTGAGCGCAAATGCACAAGATAAGAAGAACAATCGACCTACATCATATAATTATATGAGAGGCGTTGAGTCTGTTCAAAATGAGAAGACAGAGGAAGATCTTGACTATTACAGGTAATTCCTGTTCCGAAACCGATCCTGATTGTCACATTCATGTACATGAAAGGAAATAACCACTGCGAGGCCGTAATTTAAACTGTGTCAGCAAAGAGAATGAATAAAATATTAACTTTGCTGACACAGTTTAAATTGGCATCCCCATCTTTCTTCTTTTTCTATTCATCACCAACCCATAATAAGTCTCTCATGATTCCGTCAGAAATGAAGATCCCTTTTTGAGTAAGGTGCATTCTCCCTTTTTCTATAACCAATAGCTTTCGTTGCAGGTACGGGGCTGCGTTTTTCAAGCAAAATGTATATAATCGCATACCCATTTTATTTTTGAGCCCGTTTAGTGAAAGACCATCCTTGGTACGTATAGAGGTTATGATCAAATCATTGTATTGTGCATAGATGTCTAATACTTCTTTTTCATAGGGGACAGTATCATGACTGATATCTTTTATGTATTGTTCCAATGATGAAACATTCCATTGACGTGAGAACCCGTTGTATGAATGAGCCGAAGGGCCACACCCTATATAGTTTTTCCCTGTCCAATAACTGGAATTATGTTTTGACCGCATACATGGTAAGGCAAAATTTGATATCTCATAATGTTCATACCCGGCCTTTGTTAGTTTGTTTATCAAAGTGCCAAAAAACTGTATACTTATATCTTCATTCGTTTCGTCTATAATATGTTGTTCTTTTAATTGCCAAAGAGGAGTATTTTCCTCAAAGATGAGATGATATGCCGATATGTGCGCTACATTAAGGTGTATAGCCATGTCCAGATCATAATTCCACAGCTCGGTAGTTTCTTTAGGTAAACCGTAAATCAGATCAATACTGATGTTCTGAAATCCTTCTTCCTGACAGTTCTTTACAGCTTGAACGGCTTGTTGGGCAGAGTGATGCCGATGTAACAATCTCAACATTTCATCATTGAATGTCTGTATTCCTATACTTATCCGGTTAAAAGGTTTTTTGCGAAGCATATGGATGTATTCTGTTGCGAGATCATCCGGATTGGCTTCAATTGTTATTTCCGGTAATTCAATAACATCATAGTTTTTGTATATAGTATTAAATACTTTCTGAAAATGTTTTTCTTCTAGTTGAGAAGGAGTACCTCCTCCCCAATAGATTGTTTCTATCTTTTCGCCTTTGGGAATATATTCTGTTCGGAGTTCTAATTCATGACATAGGGCATCAATATAAGCGTCCTTTTTATTTTCTTGCGTTGTAGAGTAAAAATCGCAATAGAAGCATCGTGTTTTACAAAAAGGGATATGCAGATAAATGCCAGCCATAAAGTGATATTTTTAACAAAGTCGGAAATGACTGTGTTGTGCATTGTTCCTTTTTTAAAAGCTCACCGACCGGGAGATCGACCGGCACCAAGCATTCCGACAGGCGTAAAGTTACGACAATTTGAATCGGTCTCCAAGCCTTATCGCCAGTTATTGTGCTATAACCGTCCGGTCATTTGCGGGATGATCCGGCTTTTTCAAGGGCAGTGCCGCTTTGTTCCTGTCACTCCCTGTGTCTGTGACGTATATCATGCGGCGGACATCCGGGGAGAACCGGAAGCATTCGGTAGGTTTATCCCTGTTATCCTCCCTACGGCCCGATGACTGCGGGGTATTTCTTTTCCCGTTTCTCATCCAGATTAAGCGATCGTTTCAGCGGCATTCCTGCTGGCTTCTCCATTAGGCCTTTAATAAGAAGCTCCTTTTTTGTGCTTGCTCCGGCACGCTGATCCAGAAACCGGCATCCTTATTTTTGGAGATGTACGTCTCAGGCAGTTCTTTACGGCCGTCCTTGCTTGTGGCCGGAACATTGCAAGCCGCACAAGTGACAGCACTATATGCTCCAACAATGGGCAAAGTATCCGTCCCTTCCTCTGACAATCCGCCTTGTCATTGATACTTTCAGAGTCAAATTCTCCACCCATAAACAAACCGTGATAGCAAAGTCTATATCTTATTCCTTCTCTTTGCCGGCACAGTCCATATACAGGATCATAGTGGTTACATATTTTATAACTAACCAGCCTATCATTTTAACTTTACATCGCTTAGTTCCACCAGCTTATTTACAATGGCATAAATAGTAAGCCCTGCAGGTGAATGAATTTGCAACTTTCTTGATATATTTCTTCTATGAGTAATGACAGTATGTATGGAAATAAACAATTTATCAGCAATTTCCTTATTACTCATACCTTTAACAATGCATGTGATTACGTCCTTTTCACGCAAGCTTAATGTTTCTGTCTCCAATTCTCCGTCATCTTCATCCGTTCTGCTCAAAGTCTCAATTTTTCGATAAAAAGACTCTTCATCTTCAAACAGCTCTATTACTTCATCGTATTTCCTCAATACATTTTGCGCTGTAATGTTACAGACTAAAGCTACACATTTAATGTTCGCAGTCAAAACATTCAATTTAAAGCTGTCAATATCAAACCAGCCTTCAAAAGCAGGATTGACAATCAATATATCAGGTATATGAGTCTGAATACAATTTTGCAAAGCATTTATTGAAGTCAATTCAATTATCTGTGAATGAGCTCCTA
The DNA here is from genome assembly GCA_964444735.1 of uncultured Bacteroides sp. GTDB lineage: Bacteria > Bacteroidota > Bacteroidia > Bacteroidales > Bacteroidaceae > Phocaeicola_A. The sequence goes on from CAYUIJ010000053.1 coordinate 6,570, forward strand.
TTTTAGGCATACGTTTCAAAATGGCAAGCACTCCATTACGTACAATAACGGAAGATTCAGCAACAGCTATTCTTAACACATTGTTTTTCATATTTCTTTCTCCTTCTCCAGTTGACGCACCACAGGAACAAACAAGAAATCTTCTACCATACAGTGACTAGCCAAATCTTCTTCACAACTAAATATGTCAAACAAGACCGCATTCATCAAATTATTATTTCCTTTCTCCGGATAATATTTTAATATAATATTCTTAAACTCAACTAATTTCATTTCTATCTGATTATGTCTACGGGCAAAAATACTTATATTGTAACTTCCATCAGCTTTTCCATTAAGAAGTAAGTTCACATAAGTAAAAACATTCATATCTTCATATTCCATATGTCTTCTTACTTCACTGACATATTCATCAAAAAACTTCAAAATGAGAAAAACTATTTCATTTTTTGCAGAACAATCTACAGCTTCTATCAACTTACGTCGAATAGCAGGAAGAGAAAAGTCAAGAAAATAGCTATGAGCTTGTTTCAAATACCCCATTAAAGCTATAATTGAAATATCAGATACTTCTCCTTCCATACGATTATTTCCTTCATGAATAAAATTTGCCACAGCCAAAAAGGTTACACAATCTACGCCATTCTCTTCGCAAACTTGTGCTACTGTTTTCTCGCCAAAGCCTATTGACAGTCCGAAACGGCTCATAACCAATAATAATTTATAGTCACTGCTTATCAAATCACCCATTTTATCCGAAGGCCTAAACTTAACACTATTATGATTCATTACATTATATTTTAATAAAAACAAAAAGCTATTTATAACAATCACCTTTTTTGGGTATTCTTTGGCGTGAGAATACCCAAAAAAAGTATCTTATGAAAATACAGGAAATACAAAAAAAAGGATTGTTTGTAAAAACAGACAATCCTCTCTTAAAATATTCAAGTATTAGTCATTTTTTATTTTCGGGCTTCAGCAATATATCCAAGAGCCTCTCTGCATTTTTCCGTAACATAAGTCCAATCCTCAGCGGCAACCTTGTCTTTCGGGAACAACTTAGAACCCATACCAACACAAAATACACCAGCCTTAATCCACACAGTGAGATTTTCTTTTGTTGGTTCAACACCACCTGTAACCATAATCTTTGACCACGGCATTGGTGCCATCATACCTTTTACAAAATCAGAACCATATACATCACCCGGAAATACCTTACAAAGATCGCAGCCGGCTTCCTGAGCAAAACCAACTTCAGACACAGAGCCACACCCCGGAGTATAAGCCACCAGACGACGATTGCACACTTTGGCAATTTCAGGATTAAACAATGGACCAACTACAAAGTTTGCTCCCGATTGAATATAAAGAGCTGCTGTAGCAGGATCAACAACAGAACCCACGCCCATTGCCATATCCGGACATTCCTTAGCTGCAAATTTTACAATTCCGGCAAATACTTCATGAGCAAAATCTCCACGATTAGTAAATTCAAAAGCGCGAATACCACCATCATAACACGCTTTTACCACTTTCTTCGCAACTTCCACGTCTTTATGATAAAATACAGGAACCATACCGGTTGAACCTATTTTGTTCAACACAGCCATCTTATCAAATCTTGCCATACTTTTATTATAATTAAACAGTTTTTTAATACAGAATAAAATCAGCGTTGAACGCGGCCGCTTGCATTGCCTCCTGCAAGGCTTTCAACCTCATCAGCAGAAATTAAATTGAAATCACCATTGATTGTATGTTTTAATGCTGATGCGGCAACGGCAAATTCAAGGGCCTCACCCTGATTAGGTTTAGTCAGCAATCCATGAATAATGCCACCGGAAAAAGAGTCTCCACCACCTACACGGTCTATAATAGGATTGATATCATAACGTTTTGAAGTATAGAATTCCTTACCATTATAAATCATGGCTTTCCATCCATTATGGGTTGCAGAGAATGATTCACGCAAAGTAGAAATTACATATTTAAAATCAAACGCCTCAGCCATTTGTCTGAAAATGCCTTTGTATCCTTCCGCATCAGTATTTCCGCCCTCGACATCAGCATCCGGTTTGAATCCGAGACAAAGTTCCGCATCTTCTTCATTGCCTATACAAACATCAACATACTGCATTAGCGGACGCATGATTGACTGAGCTTTTTCCTTAGTCCACAATTTCTTACGGAAGTTCAAGTCTACAGAAACCGTAACGCCATGACGTTTAGCGGCCTCGCATGCCAGTTTTGTCAGTTCTGCGGCTTTGTCTGAAATTGCGGGAGTAATACCCGACCAATGGAACCAGTCCGCACCTTCCATAACAGCGTCAAAATCAAAGTCACATGGGTCAGCTTCAGCAATTGCAGAATGAGCACGGTCATAAATTACCTTACTTGGACGCATAGAAGCACCGGTTTCCAAATAATAGATACCCACTCTGTCACCTCCGCGAGCAATATAATCGGTTTTAACACCATATTTACGCAACGCGTTTACCGCGGACTGACCAATTTCATGCAGGGGCAATTTCGTTACGAAATACGCGTCATGACCGTAATTGGCACAACTTACGGCTACATTGGCCTCACCACCACCATATACTACATCAAATACATCTGATTGAACAAACCGTTTCTGCCCCGGAGTAGACAGTCTCAACATAATTTCGCCTAATGTTACAATTTTTCCCATATTGTGTGTTTTTAGTAATTATAATCTGATTATTATCCGGTTCAACAAACAAAGATAAAAAATTTAAAATGAAACGCCAAGAGTTTTAAAGGGTAAAATTTAGAAAAATACGTGACCGGACATGTATTTTTATTTATTGTAGTGAGAGAAAATATTTTTTGTCAAGATTGCGCTCATTCTAAAATAATTGTCTATATTCGTCAGCTAATTCATAGCATCTTTGCCAACTCTTTATCTAAAAATTAAAGAATCAATAATATTATGAAAACCAAGTATCTGAAAATTAATCCTGCTGATAACGTAGCAGTAGCGATTTCCGGGCTTAAAGCTGGAGAAGAGATTATTGTTGACGGAGTAAGTATCATTGTAAGGGAAAACATTCCTGCAGGACATAAAATCACATTAAAGGACTTTGAGGAAGGTGACCAGGTTATCAAATACGGTTATCCTATCGGTCATGTCATAGTAGCCGTCAGACAAGGACAGTGGATTAACGAAAGCCAAATCAAGACCAATCTTGCCGGATTGCTGGATTACACATATAATCCTGTAAACGTAGAATTGGGTATTGCCAATGAAAACCGTACATTTAAAGGTTACCGCCGCGGAAACGGTGATGTGGGTATCCGTAATGAAATATGGATTATCCCTACAGTAGGATGTGTTAACGGTATTGCCAGCCAGCTCGCGGAAAAACTGCGTGAAGAAACAGGATGTAAGGGAGTAGACGCAATTGTGTCCTATCCGCATAACTACGGATGTTCACAATTGGGTGATGACCACGAGAATACGAAAAAAATTCTGCGTGACATGGTGCTTCATCCCAATGCGGGAGCAGTGCTCGTTGTCAGCTTAGGATGTGAAAACAACCAGCCCGAAGCATTCAAGGAGTTTGTAGGTGAAACAGACCAGGAACGCGTGCGATACATGGTCTGCCAGAAAGTTGATGACGAAATCGCTGAAGGAATGAAAATTCTTCGCAGCCTTTATGAAGTAGCAAGCAAAGATGTGCGTGAAGACATTCCATTGTCTGAACTCCGTGTAGGATTGAAATGTGGCGGTTCTGACGGGTTCTCCGGAATCACAGCCAATCCGTTGCTCGGAATGTTCTCTGACTATCTGATTGCACAAGGTGGAACATCGGTTTTGACTGAGGTTCCCGAAATGTTCGGTGCTGAAACCATTCTGATGAACCGATGCAAAAACAAGAAACTCTTTGAACAGACGGTTCATCTCGTTAACGATTTCAAATCATATTTCCTTTCACACGGCGAGCCGGTTGGTGAAAATCCTTCACCGGGCAACAAGGCCGGAGGTATTTCCACACTTGAAGAAAAAGCGTTAGGATGCACCCAGAAATGCGGTAAAAGTTACGTTATGGGTGTAATGCCTTATGGCGAACGTCTGAAAGTAAAAGGACTGAATCTGCTTTCAGCTCCGGGAAATGACCTCGTAGCCTCAACAGCACTTGCCTCTTGCGGATGCCACATGGTATTGTTTACTACCGGACGTGGAACCCCGTTTGGGACTTATGTTCCTACCATGAAAATTTCCACAAATTCAAGCCTTGCCAAGAACAAACCCACATGGATTGACTTTAACGCTGGTGTAATTGTAGAAAACGAGCCGATGGAAGAAACATGCAAGCGCTTTATCGAATATATCATTCAGGTAGCAAGCGGAGAATTGGTAAACAACGAAAAGAAAGGCTATCGTGAAATAGCTATTTTCAAAAATGGAGTTACTCTCTGAAAAAAGGAAAGAACATTTTTTGATACGACAATCGTGTCCATCCAGACACTGGGATGCAGGATGCGTGATAAATTCAGTGAAAACCGCATCGTGGCACCGGTAACCTTAACTGTTCTGCTTTTATACGTAATAGGAAGTTTTTCAGGTACACTTTTTATAAAGCAATAATAAACAACCTCCAAAGTTTCCTTCCTATTCAACAATTACACCATCTTTCATATGACTGGTACGGTCAGTCAGGCGAGCCAATTCTTCATCATGGGTAACGATAACAAAAGTCTGCCCGTATGTGTCGCGCAAATGGAAGAACAGTTCATGCAATTCCGTTTTGTTCTGAGTGTCGAGACTGCCCGATGGTTCATCGGTTAGGATAACAGCCGGATTGTTGACCAACGCGCGTGCCACGGCTACCCGTTGTTTCTCACCTCCAGAAAGTTCGTTGGGCTTGTGTGATGCACGGTTTTCAAGTCTCATGAAATTCAGGAGCTCACGTGCCCGTTTTTCGGCCCTGCGTTGTGACATGCCAGCTATGAATGCCGGAATCATGATGTTTTCAAGAGCTGTAAATTCAGGAAGCAACTGATGAAACTGAAAGACAAATCCCACATGGAGGTTACGGAAACGGGAAAGCTCCTTTTCTTTTAACTTATGAACCTCTATACCGTCTACTATCAGTTTTCCGGCATCTGGTTTGTCAAGCGTTCCCATTATCTGAAGCAATGTTGTTTTGCCGGCTCCGCTGGGACCAACAATGCTCACCACTTCTTTCTCGCCAATAAAAAGGTTTATCCCTTTCACCACTTCCAGAGCTCCGAAGCTCTTTCTTATTCCTTGCAATTCAATCATAGATGTTCTATTACGTATTGTGCCAGATAGCAACCGAAAACGGCTGGCATATAACTTACGGTTCCGGCAGTAGATTTCTTATTCCTTTCATTATCAACCAGCATGATGGCATTCTTATCAGCCTGCTCAGTACTGAACACCACAGGCAACTTACGCTTGGGGCCCATTTTCTGCAAGCGTTTGCGCACAGCCTTGCTTAAGCCACAATGATAAGTGTCCCACAGGTCGGCAAACTGAATTTTGCTCAAATCGCGCTTGGCTCCGGATCCCATACTCGAGACAATGGGAATGTGGCTTTTCCATGCCTCAGATATAAGTGTACATTTGGGAATTATGGTATCAATGGCATCCACGATAAAGCTGAACTTTTCACTGCCAAGAAGCCGTGGTATGTCATCTTCGGTTAGATATACGACTTTTGCCTCAACCTGAATATCCGGATTAATGTCGCGGAAACGGTCATCCAGAATCTTCACTTTAGATTGTCCGAGTGTGGAATGCACGGCGAACAACTGACGGTTCAAGTTGGTAATCTGCACTTCATCGGCATCTACCAGCGTAAGGCGGCCCACTCCGGCTCTGCAAATCATTTCTGCGGCATATCCACCCACACCTCCGGTACCTATAACCAGCACATGTGCATCGTGCAGACGTTTCATCTTTTCAGTTCCGAAGAGCAATTCTGTGCGTTGTAACCAATGTTCTGCCATTTAATTCTTCTTAAACCATTTATAAAACCAGTTTTCTACCGCATCATACATTTGCGTATTATTATGATGACGGTTCTCAACAAAGACAAGTTCCTGCATGCCATCGTCATATTCATCGGGATAGATAATCAGCAGACTGTTGTTTGAAAAGCAGCGGGTTATTTGTGTGGGAAGTTTTTGCTTCTGTATCGGGATCCGAGACCTGAATGGACATGCACTCCAGATTGTGCTTGACTCTATCTCCTTCAATTCCGGATTGCCATTGTCATCAACCACACTCAAGGCAAATATTTCTTCCCTCTGCTTGGGTGACTTAATCATCAGTGCCATATCAACCAATCCTTCAATATTCTCCGGATTGGCAACCGGAATCATGATTCTCTCATTCTGTCTGTCTTTCTTTTCGGTGATTCCTTCCCGATGCTCCATTGTTGCCGGTTTGCGTGCGGCACACTCGGTTGCTATGGAACTGATGATACAGGTAAACAGAATCGTTACTACTGTTCCGTTAAACACATCATCGTTAAGCAGACACTCACCGTTTTCAACTATGACTCCAGCCAGAATCATTCCGATAATATGGGGAATGCGAAAATGCCCCGACAGAATGGGCGCAAACAATATGATACAAAGAGCCCAAAAAAATATCCATGTAGGGTCCGTTATCGGCAAATAGTTTGTCAAACCAAAGGCACTCATATTACATACTCATGAAATCTCATTGCAAAATAACTAAAAAGAATCCAATTTATTCATTGGTATACACCAAAATGTTATAATTTTACAAGCAGTTATATCAATATGAAATTACGAACGAACAAACTTATTAATAATATTAAGACGAAAAAATGAAAGTAGCTATTGTTGGTGCGAGCGGAGCTGTAGGACAAGAGTTCTTTCGCATACTCGAAGAGAGGAATTTTCCGGTTGACAAACTGGTATTGTTTGGTTCTCCACGCAGTGCAGGTACTAAATATACTTTCTGTGGTAAAGAGTATGAAGTTAAACTTCTTCAACATAATGATGACTTTAAAGGGGTTGACATTGCTTTCACTTCTGCCGGTGCCGGAACATCAAAAGAGTATGCCGAGACCATTACCAAATATGGAGCAATAATGATTGACAACTCAAGTGCTTTCCGTATGGACTGCGATGTGCCATTGGTTGTTCCCGAAGTTAATGCAGCTGACGCAATGGAATGTCCGCGCAGAATCATCGCAAACCCGAACTGTACTACCATACAGATGGTGGTAGCACTGAAAGCCATTGAAAACCTTTCACATATAAAACGCGTGCATGTGGCCACCTATCAGGCTGCCAGTGGTGCCGGAGCTTCTGCCATGCAGGAGTTGCACGAACAATATCGTCAGGTTTTGGCAGGCGAACCAGTAAAGGTTGAAAAGTTCGCTTATCAGTTAGCCTACAATCTTATCCCGCAAATAGACGCATTTACCGACAACGGATATACAAAAGAGGAGATAAAGATGTTTAACGAAACACGCAAGATTATGCACTCTGACATTAAGACAAGTGCAACCTGCGTACGTGTGCCGGCTCTTCGCTCACATTCTGAAAGCATCTGGGTTGAAACCGAACGCCCTATTTCAGTGGAAGAAGCACGCGATGCTTTTGCAAAAGGTGAAGGAATCGTATTGATGGATGAACCGGGAAATAAGGTTTACCCAATGCCGCTGTTCCTTGCCGGTAAAGACCATGTATATGTGGGCCGTGTCCGTAAAGACCTGACCGATGAGAATGGACTGACTTTTTGGATTGTGGGCGACCAGATTAAGAAAGGTGCCGCACTGAATGCGACTCAAATTGCAGAATACCTTATCAAGGAAGGTAACATCAAGTAAGCATAACACAACCTCCCCATAAAAAACGAACCTGTTTGTTCGGTTTCCTTTTTATCTGAAATCATTGATTTTTCTTTTTTCCCCTCCTCCCCACCGGGCTTCCGAAAGAAATGAATATTGATATTTAACTATTATTCAATGCTTTCATGTGTCTCAAATAACAATTTAATATTTGATTCTATTATTCTAAAACCACTACCATGATCATGTGGCTTACCATAATTTCTGCCCGATTGATAACTGCCAATCCGAATATCGTACATAATTAATCCGCTATCTACTAAATCTAAAAACTTATCTAACGAAGGGGTCGCATATATATCTGCTTTATTGAAATGGAAGTATTCGATACCTTCTCTATATTCTCTTTCAGCACTTACATAAAATAAATTCTTTAATTTCTTTTCAAGCACTGTGGCTATACAATCATAAGTATATCCTACATTGTCATTGATTAACACTTTTGTGTCAATGTCATACACTCCCATTTTTATAATTCCGGCGATTCTGTCATTGATTAATCTAAAAGAATATTTTCCACCATACGTATTGTATCTTGACGCAAACATAGAAGTATGTAACCTGTTCAATGACGGATTTTCATCGTATGGTATGCCAAAATTATTATTTAAATACACATTGGCTTTTGGTGGAAAGTTTGGGCTCTTTGTAAACAGAGTAACATACGATGATGATTCTTCACGATGTGATTTAATTTCATATCCTAATAAGTCGGGTTTGTCCAAATTATTTTCTACTACACCGATATAATCTTCAAACGTTTTTCCGATTCCTGTGTTGTTGCTACGATTACTTTTAACGAATCCTAAAGCCTTAACTTTACGGAACTCTTCAATTTTGTTTATTATATAATTTTGATATTCACTTTTCATCTTTTTGCACTTTTGTTACCTTTGAATGAAAATAGAAGAAAGGGATCAGAAGGCCGCTCTCATATTGAGAGTTTTATCTTTGCTCCATCAAATTAAGAGTGAAATGGAAAGATATAAAAGACTGATTGATAACAGGTGGAGTTTTAAAACTGCCAATACAAAGGAGTTTACTCATTGCTATCATACATACCCGGCAATGATGATACCTCAGATAGCAAGGACATTAATTGATGAATATAGACCAAAAGGGAAATTAGAGCTTCTTTTAGATCCATATTGCGGGAGTGGTACTTCTCTTGTAGAAGCGTCATTAAAGGGAATCAATTCTGTAGGCTCAGACTTAAATCCTTTGGCAAGGTTGATTGCAAAAGTGAAAACCACAAAATACGATGATAAAACAATAAAAAGACTTTTTTCAGATATACAGTCAAAACTGATTTTTTATTCAGAAGAAAATGTTTTGAACCGAAACTTTGACAGAATCTCTAACTATTCATATTGGTATTCTGAAGAGACTCTTTTGAAGTTATCGTATTTATCTCAATTAATAAATGATTCGGATGAATCTGCTTTTTATTCAGACTTCTTTAATGTGGCATTGTCAGAAGTCGTAAGAGAGGTTTCTTTCACAAGAAATGGAGAGTTTAAAAGATTCCGGATGAAGGAAGATAAAATAAAGTCTTTTAAACCTGACGTTTTCAGATTGTTTGAAGAAAAGGCAATTAGAAATATTGAAGGATTAATTGCTTTTAATGTAGCGGCTAAAGAATATAAAGCAGAAGTTTGTGATTTTAATAGTTCCATAGGCATTCCCAGTGATATTATAGATAATGAATCTGTTGATATGGTAGTCACTTCACCGCCTTATGGAGATAGCAGAACAACTGTTGCATACGGTCAATTTTCACGTTGGGCTAATGAATGGTTTGATTATAAGAATGCTCAAAACCTTGACAGTTTATTGATGGGCGGAAAGAAATGCAATTCTGAATCTTTTAGTACAGAATCAATAAATGAAGAATTGCAACAAATTATGCTTATGGACAGCAAGAGATATTATGAGGTCGTATCATTCCTGAATGATTATCGGGACTCAGTTCAAAATGTTGCTAAGGTAATTAGAAAAGGAGGCGTTGTCTGTTATGTTGTAGGTAACAGAAACGTAAAAGGTATTCAGGTTCCATTAGATTATTTTACCGCTGAAATGTTTGAGAAAATGGGTTTTGAACACCAGATTACCATTGTTAGAGAAATACCAAATAAAAGAATGCCATTAAAAACAAGTCCAACAAATAAAAGTGGACTTAAAGTCAATACAATGAATAATGAATATATTGTAATAATGACAAAGAGAGAGTAGTTTTACTCTCTCCTTAAAATCGGGTGCGTAAAATAAACTGTGTCATGCTCTGTTCTCGTTCAAGCTCATCG
>CAYUIJ010000054.1:0-16596 GCA_964444735.1 uncultured Bacteroides sp.
GACCCCATGCGTGACAGGCATGTATTCTAACCAACTGAACTAACGCACCGGATATATCTTTCATAAAATATTAAAAAAGCACTCCTTCCCTTGAAAGCAAATGCAAAGGTAGTGATTTTTTAGAAAGCGCAATGTTTTGAGGCAATAAAAATACATGAAATCACAAAAAATTCTATTTTTGTATGTGTTTTACGCGTAGATTATGACATTGCATCTGTCTTCCTTTCTTACAATTTACAGGCACTCTTTCGTGTTTGCCTTTAAATCCGGCTGAAAAATGACGGAACCGCAAAAAGATATCTTTGAAATGCATGTTCCTGTGACTTTTTTTGTGTGTTTATATCCCTGCTAAAAAACAGTCTGGCTCATGAATATGTTTCCGAACAATGAGACTATCCGGTTTATAGCGCGGCATCGCTGTGAAAATGTATATGATCTGGCCCTTCAGGCATCGCGGTTTAAAGGGGTGGACATGGCTTTTGTCCTTCAGCAGATAGCCGGATGGCAGATGGCCCGCCGCAAGCTTCCCCGCTGGAGTGACACGGAAGGAATACTTTATCCTCCGCATCTGCCTATGGAGCAATGTTCGTCTGAACTTACGGCCTTATACAAGGCCGAAGTAGCCGGCGAAGGCGATTCCTTCGCTGATTTGACCGGAGGCCTTGGAGCGGATTCTTCGTATATATCGGCCGGCTTTGAGCGTGCCTTGTATGTAGAGCGCAGCGAGCCGCTTTGTAAGCTGGCACGGCATAATTTCCCCTTGCTCGGTTGCGGGCACGTTGAAGTGCATAATGCTGAGGCTGAGACATTTCTTCAGACAATGAGGCCGGTGACATGCCTGTTCCTTGACCCGGACCGGCGTGACGGTCACGGAGGAAAGAAGGTGGCAATAAGCGATTGTACGCCCGATGTGAGCGCTCTCGGCAGACTGTTGCTACAGAAAGGCGGAACAGTGATGATAAAGCTGTCTCCGATGCTTGATATCACGATGGCACTGAAAGAACTGCCGGCAGTGCATGAAGTGCATGTCGTTTCGGTAAACAATGAATGTAAGGAACTGTTGTTGCTTATGTCAGGCGGGCCTGTTCACGAACGCAGGTTCCACTGTGTAAACCTCGCTTTCCGGAATCGCCGGTCCTTTTCGTTTACTCCCGAAGAAGAGACGCATGCGCGGTGCGTGTTCGTTTCTGAAATAAGGCATTATCTGTATGAGCCTGATTCTTCGCTTCTCAAAGCCGGAGCCTTTCGTTCGCTTGCGGCCCGTTATCAAGTTGAAAAGCTTCATCCCAACAGCCATCTTTATACTTCTGACACTCTGCATGAAGATTTTCCCGGCCGCGTGTTTACGGTAAAGGAGGTAGCGGGCTTTAAGAAAAGGGAGCTTAAGAAAATGCTGTCTTCACTGAAGCAGGCTAATCTGACCGTCAGGAACTTTCCCGTATCGGCCCCGGAACTTCGCAAGCGTCTCAGGCTGGCTGATGGAGGAAGCGCCTATCTGTTTGCCACAACATTGCATGACGGGAGCAAGGTAATTGTAAAATGTGAAAAAATGCGGATTTCTTGCTGACAGATCAATGGTAAACAAGTAATATTCACTATCTTTGCACGTTCAAATGTATGTGAAAATAAAATCAGAATGGCAATTACAATCAAAAAAGTGACCTCGCGTAGGGAACTGAAAACATTTATCCGGTTTAATTATGAATTATATAAGAACAACCCTTATTCGGTTCCTGATTTGTTAAGCGACATGCTGAACACGTATGACCGTAGGAAAAACGCGGTGTTTGAGTTTTGTGAGGCAGATTATTTTCTGGCATATAAAGACGGGCGTTTGGCAGGCCGTGTGGCGGCTATCATCAATCATCGCGCCAATGAGTTTTGGCACGTAAAGAATGTACGCTTCGGGTGGATAGACTTTATTGATGATGAAGAGGTTTCTGCGGCATTGCTTCAAACCGTTGAGGAATGGGGACGTGAAAGAGGAATGGAAGCCATTCAGGGGCCCTTGGGGTTTACAGACATGGATGCCGAAGGAATGCTGGTTGACGGCTTTGACCGGCTAAGCACAATGGCTACTATCTATAATTATCCGTATTATAGCAGACATATGGAACGCTATGGCATGGAAAAAGATGCAGACTGGGTGGAATACAGGATAAAAGTGCCCCCCGGCGAGCCGGAAAAACATAAGCGCATATCGGCTTTGGTACAGAAGAAGTTCGGGCTGCAGATAAAGAAATACAAGTCTTCGAAGAAAATAGCCCGTGAGTACGGACAAAAGATTTTCGAATTGATAAATGAGGCATATGCTCCGCTCTATGGCTATTCTCCTTTGAGCGAAAGACAGATAGGGCAGTATGTGAAGAAGTATCTGCCTATTCTTGATCTTGATATGGTGACACTGGTAACCGATGCCGAAGGCGGGCTCATAGCAGCGGGAATTTCCATGCCTTCTTTGTCTGAAGCCCTGCAAAAGGCGAAAGGGAGACTGTTTCCTTTCGGATGGTTTCATTTTTTGAAAGCCCTTTTCTGGAAGCATCCGGATACATTGGACTTGTTGTTGGTGGCCGTTAAGCCGGAATATAAAAACAAAGGCGTGAACGGACTGCTTTTTTCCGATTTGATCCGGATATATAATCAGAAAGGATATGTATGGGCCGAGAGTAACCCTGAACTGGAAACGAATGAGGCGGTGCAAAGACAGTGGAATTATTTTGAGAACATCCGGCATAAACGCAGAAGGGCTTACAAAAAAGCCTTATAAGAAAAAGCAAGGCCTTTTTAAATGCAATTTTGTAATTTTACGGCATAAAACAGGTAAATCATGGGAGGCAATCAACAGCTAATAAATACACCGGCCGAATATAATGATGACAATATCCGTCATTTGACTGACATGGAGCACGTGCGTATCCGCCCGGGAATGTATATCGGTAAATTGGGTGATGGGAGTTATCCGGAAGATGGAATCTACGTGTTGCTGAAAGAGGTGACAGACAACAGCATTGACGAGTTTAAGATGCATGCCGGCAAAAAGATAGAGATTAATGTGGAAGATAATCTGCGGGTAAGCGTGCGTGACTATGGACGTGGCATTCCGCAGGGGAAACTGATAGAGGCCGTCAGTGTGTTGAATACCGGAGGAAAGTATGACAGCAAGGCATTCAAAAAGAGTGTCGGCTTGAACGGAGTCGGAATAAAGGCTGTCAATGCATTAAGTCTGCGTTTTGTTGTGAGAAGCTTCCGCGACGGGAAAATGCGCGAGGCGGTTTTTGAGAAAGGCATATTGGTCAGCGATGTGACACTTGACAGCGTGGAGCCTGCAGGAACTTATATATTTTTTGAACCGGACAATACATTGTTTGAGCATTACAGCTTTCGTCCGGAATACATTGAAACCATGCTCCGGAACTATACCTATCTGAATACCGGATTGTCTATTGTCTATAACGGGCGGCGCATTGTTTCAAGAAATGGCCTGGTGGATTTGCTGAACGATACCATGACCTCTGCTCCCCTCTATCCCATAGTACATCTGAAAGGTGAGGACATTGAAATTGCATTTACGCATACAAACCAGTATGGCGAGGAATATCATTCGTTTGTCAACGGGCAGCATACTACGCAGGGCGGAACGCACCAGAGTGCCTTTAAGGAGCATCTGGCGCGTACCATCAAGGAGTTTTTCAATAAGAACCTTGATTATGCCGATATACGTAACGGCCTTGTAGGCGCTATTGCCATCAATGTGCAGGAACCGGTATTCGAAAGTCAGACCAAAGTAAAGCTTGGTTCTCTGAAAATGGCACCCGATGGCCCGAACCTGAACAAGTTTATAGGCGATTTCATCAAAACGGAGGCAGACAATTACCTTCATATTGAAGCCGGTGTGGCAGAGGTGATGATGCAGAAAATTCAGGAGTCTGAAAAAGAGCGTAAAGCCATTGCCGGAGTGACAAGACTGGCGCGTGAGCGTGCCAGGAAAGCCAGTCTGCACAATCGAAAACTGCGTGATTGCCGTATTCATCTGAATGACGCGAAAGGCGATAATCCGGAAGGAAGCTGTATTTTCATTACAGAGGGTGATTCGGCCAGCGGATCTATTACAAAAAGTCGTGACGTAAACACACAGGCTGTTTTCAGCTTGCGTGGGAAACCGTTGAATTCATACGGCCTTACAAAGAAAGTGGTGTATGAGAATGAGGAGTTCAATCTTTTGCAGGCTGCACTCAATATTGAAGACGGTATTGAAGGATTGCGCTACAACAAGGTGATTGTGGCTACCGATGCCGATGTTGACGGCATGCACATCCGCTTGCTAATGATAACTTTTTTCCTGCAATTCTTCCCCGATTTAATAAAGAAAGGGCATGTGTATATCTTGCAGACCCCCCTTTTCCGAGTGCGTAACAAGAGAAAGGGGGGAAAGGCCGGTGATGCCGGCTCACAGGCGAAAGGCAAAACGGAGTTTGAGACCATATACTGCTATTCTGAAGAAGAGAGAACGGCGGCTGTCAGGGAATTAGGCCCCAACCCGGAAATCACACGATTCAAAGGTCTGGGCGAGATATCACCCGATGAGTTCAGGCATTTCATAGGCAAGGATATGCGCTTGGAGCAGGTAACGCTTCGCAAGACCGATACCGTGAAGGAACTGCTTGAGTTTTATATGGGAAAAAACACCATGGAGCGTCAGAGTTTCATCATTAATAATCTGGTGATAGAAGAAGATGTCCCTGAAGAGAACGGGACAGATTAAAAACATAAACTTTATGAACAGAGCTGTTTTTCCGGGTACATTCGACCCCTTTACCATCGGACATTATTCTATAGTGCATCGCGCCCTGGCCTTTATGGATGAAATCATCATAGGCATTGGCATCAACGGAAACAAGCATACGCGGTTTACTGCCGAGAAGCGAATGGAGATGATAAGCAAGCTGTATAAGGATGAGCCGCGCGTGCGTGTAGAAGCTTATAGCGATTTGACCATAGACCTTGCAAAGCGCATGGAGGCGAATTTTATCGTGCGTGGCATACGTACAATAAAAGACTTTGAGTATGAAGAGACAATTGCCGACATTAACCGGCAGCTTGCCGGAATGGAGACCATTTTTCTTTTTACCGAGCCCGGACTGGCCAGTGTCAGCTCTGGTGCGGTGCGTGAGCTGTTGAGCTTTGGTAAGGATGTGAGCCGTTTTTTACCGGACGGAATGAAAATATAACAATATGCCGGTTATAATATATAAATGAGGAGGATTTTTACTAAAATGAAGAAGAATTTATTATTGTCAGTGTCGCTGGCGGCGGCTGTATGTGTGCAGGCACAACGCGATTTCACCCCTGCGCGCAAGTTGCAGATTGCGGAATTTGCCATCCAGCAGCTTTATGTTGATACAGTCAACGAAGAAAAGATTGTTGAATCTGCCATTGTAGAAATGCTCAGACAGCTTGATCCTCATTCTACTTATGCCAATGCCGAAGAGGTTAAGAAACTGAACGAGCCGTTACAGGGAAATTTTGAAGGTATCGGAGTGCAGTTTAACATGAGCGGAGATACGTTGATGGTGATACAGCCTGTTTCGGGAGGACCTTCCGAGAAAGAAGGCATTATGGCGGGCGACCGTATTATATCGGTAAATGATACGGTCATAGCCGGCGTAAAAATGAATACAGACGAAATTATGCGCCGTTTGCGTGGGCCAAAAGGCAGTAAGGTAAAACTCGGTGTCCTGCGGAGAGATATTCAGGATGTACTTACATTTGTGGTCACACGTGACAAAATACCAGTTCACAGCATCAATGCCGTATACATGTATCCCAATCATATCGGTTATGTGCGCATAAACAACTTTGGCGCCACTACGCTTGATGAGTTTGCACAAGCCTTAAAAACATTGCAAAAGGATGGAATGAAAGACCTTATCCTTGATTTGCAGGGAAATGGAGGCGGCTATTTGAGTGCTGCGACCGGTTTAGCCGGCGAGTTCCTTGACAAGGACGAGATGATTGTATATACGGAGGGCCGCCACGCTCCGCGCAGTGAGTTTAAGGCCAAAGGAGACGGCCGTTTCCGTAACGGACGACTGGTTGTACTAATAGATGAGTATACGGCTTCGGCTTCGGAAATTGTCACCGGTTCAGTACAGGACTGGGATCGTGCCTTGGTGGTAGGCCGCCGTTCATTTGGGAAAGGTCTCGTACAACGCCCTGTTGATTTGCCTGATGGATCTATGATTCGCCTTACCATAGCCCGTTATTATACTCCTTCCGGACGTTGCATTCAGAAACCTTACGATGATATTAAGAATTACAATGCAGACCTTATCAACCGTTATAATAAAGGCGAAATGACCAATGCTGACAGCATTCATTTCCCCGAATCACAGAAATATACTACCAAAAGGCTGCAGCGTGCCGTATATGGCGGCGGAGGTATAATGCCCGATTATTTCGTTCCTATTGATACCACGCTTTACACAAATTATCATCGCCAACTGGTTGCAAAAGGAGCAATTATAAAGGCTACCTTGCATTATGTTGACGAACATAGGAACGAGTTAAAGACCCAATACAAATCTTTTGCCGATTTTGAGAAGGATTTCATTGTACCCCAGTCTTTGAGTGAGCGGTTGCTTGCTTATGGTAAAGAGGCAGGCGTGAAATACAATGACGAGGAGTATAAAAAATCCCGGCCTGCCATCAATCTGCAGCTTAAGGCACTTATTGCCCGTGATATATGGGATATGAGTGAATATTACAAGACAATCAACCAGAATGACCCTGTGGTGCAGAAAGCTCTTCAGTTGCTTGAAAGCCCGGATTTCGAGGCTTTGTTAAGAAAGAAGAGCAAGAACTACTGACCGTTTGTCCTCTATTCTGTTAAGAGAGGATTATTTCAGCGGACGTGAGTCCGCTGAATTATAAGCGCTATAGAGTTACAGCGACTTTCGCAGGCCGCCAAATTAAAAACAACTTATAATTTCATTGAACTCACGTCCGCTTGTGTTAAAATATCCTTTATCAAGAATCAGATCAGATGAAAAAGCAATGACCTGATTGAAGTGTTATGTCACACCCCTAAGTCACTGTTTTTCACTGTCGTTATAAACCTTAAAGAGAAATAGATCCGTTTACTTTTGTTCCTTAGCCAATGAATAAACAACACGCATTACATCTTCTCCAATGGCATTTGCAGCCTCTTCGGTCTCTGCCTCCGAATAAACTCTGACTATCGGCTCGGTATTGCTCCTGCGTAAATGAACCCATTTGTCAGGAAAATCAATCTTTACACCGTCAATATCGTTGATTTTCTCATTACGATACATGTTTTTTATTTTTCTGAGTATCTCATCAACATCTATATCCGGAGTCAGATCAATACGGTTTTTCGCTATAAAATAAGACGGATAAGCAGCCCGCAATGCACTGACAGTTTTTCCTTCATGTGCCAGATGACTTAAGAAAAGCGCTATGCCGACCAAGGCATCGCGTCCGTAATGACATTCCGGATAAATAACTCCTCCATTGCCTTCACCTCCAATGACTGCCGAAACCTCTTTCATTTTAGCTACCACATTCACCTCACCCACTGCCGCAGCATAATACTCCTTGCCATACTTTCTTGTCACATCGGCCAAAGCACGTGTTGAACTCAGATTTGAGACTGTATTTCCTGGAGTATGCTTCAATACATAATCGGCAACAGTAACCAGCGTATACTCTTCACCGTACATCACACCATTCTCACAAATCATTGCCAGACGGTCAACATCCGGATCTACGACAAAGGCCACATCATAATCACCATTCTTCATCACAGACATAATATCGCCCAGATTTTTCTCCAGCGGTTCCGGATCATGCTGGAAATTGCCTGTAGGCTCTCCATAAAGGGTATATACAGTGTCAACTCCCAGAGCCTTTAATAATTCTGGCAAGATTATTCCGCCTACAGAGTTTACAGTATCGACAGCAACCTTAAAATCGGCCTTACGTATAGCTTCTGCATCTACCAAAGGCAAATTCAATACGGCTTCTATGTGTTTTTGATTGAATGTGTTGTTTTCAGTATATCGGCCCATGGAATCAATGTCAGCATAGCAAAAGTCCTCTTTTTCCGCTATACGTAACACCTCGTTGCCTTCTTCCGCATTCAGAAACTCACCGTGCTCATTTAGAAGTTTAAGCGCATTCCACTGTTTGGGATTATGACTGGCTGTAAGAATTATTCCGCCACATGCTTTTTCCATGACAACAGCCAATTCGGTTGTCGGGGTTGAAGCCATGCCTATATTAACAACATCGAATCCCATTCCCATCAGAGTGCCGCACACAACATTCCTTACCATTTCACCGGAAATGCGAGCATCGCGTCCTACTACAATTTTGTTGTTTCCTGTAGTATTTCTCTGACGAATCAATGTAGCATAGGCGGATGTGAACTTAACAATATCCAACGGATTTAACCCGTTACCCGCATGCCCGCCGATTGTTCCGCGGATACCTGATATGGATTTTATTAATGTCATCTCTTTTTCTGATAAGTTATTTCATAAAAATAAGGAGTCACATATGACGAGGCGGTAGAATGCCCTGCGCTATGAGGCACAATCAATCGTACTTTTGGCGAATGTTCATTGGGCAACTGCGCCTGCAATTTAATATAGTTCAGAGGTATTAGCCATCCTGTAGGAACGGATGATCCATAATTGGAATACATATTCCCCTCAGTAAACGAAGCGGTGAATGAGCCAGATGACTTTGAACACATCATCACATCATAGGCACCAGGGTTATATTTATTGGTTGTAGACAATGTATCCCCCGTTTCTACAAGAACTTCAATAAAACGCATGATAATCTCAAAATGATCACCATCTTTCATCATTTCACCTTCACCTCGTTCTACTATCTGCATGTAAACTCCACTATCGTCAAAGTATACATACTCATTACCGGCGACATCGGTTATAGTATCAATTTTAAAATCACTTCCCGATATTACATTGATATTGTTCTTCTCAATATAACTTTTAATCCATCCTCTTTCTTCCGCCTTCTTTTCCGCATAGGTCTCGCTATCATCGCATGATTGCGATAGAAAGCCTGAAGAAGCGAACAAGAGTAACACAAACCCAAACTTTTTCATATTATATTATCATAATGCGCTGTAAAAATAATAAATCAGGATTTATGGCATTCCATTTTCCATGACTATTATACTTATATAACTATTTTTTTGTCAATTCTTCCTGATATTTAACTAACACTCTTTTAAATAACTCTACAGCCTCATCCATCGAACCATAAAATTCACCGCCGGCAGCGTTCAAATGTCCTCCTCCGCAAAAAAATTCCGCAGCAACCTTATTGCATGGGAATTCGCCAACCGATCGCGAGGAGAATTTAATCATGTCAGAATCTTTGTCTTCATGTAAAAACACGGAAAAGCGGACGTTCTTAATAGACAATGGCATATTTACAAATCCTTCTGAATCACCTTTTACATAATTAAACCGTCTTTGCTCTTTTTCTGTAAGTGTTATTAACGCCGCATTGAACTCCTGATATACAACCATTTTTGAATACAAAACAAAGCCCATCAATCGTAGTCTGTCTTCAGAATAGGTATTGTAAACGTTACGATAAATAGCATCCTTGTCTATTCCTTTGGAAAGGAGTTCTCCAATAATAAAATAAATCTCACGATTATTGGAATTATACGTAAAACCACCCGTATCGGTCATCATTCCGGTATATATGCATTCGGCACATTCCTTACTCATATCTTCAAATGCGCCCATACGGCAAATCAAGCGAAAAACCAGCTCTGAAGTTGAAGCTATCCCGGGATGTGAAATGATTATCTTACAAAACGGTTCAGGATAAAGATGATGATCTATTAATGCCTTCCTGGCAGGAGATGCCGACACGGCATCGGCCAACTTATCAATACGCCTTAAGGAATTAAAATCCAGACAGAACAAGACATCGGCCGCAGCTATCAGCTCATCAGCGAATTTCTTGTTTTTATCATAACGAAGGATGTCTTTTGCTCCCGGCATCCAGCGAAAGGAATCAGGAAAAGCATTAGGAACGATTACATTAACGTTCTTTCCCAAAAAATCCAAATAATGATAAAGGCCTAAAGAAGAACCTATCGCATCACCGTCAGGTGAGACATGAGATACAATAACAATTTTGTCTGCTCTCTGAATCCATTTTTCAAGATGATCTATATTGGCTTGGAGAATAACTTTTGTCAACATATCATTTGCTGTTAAGTACGCTTTCATTTCGCATGATATTACAAAGGTACAATAATTTTATAAAATCAAAGAGCCAACTTGCAAGAACCTTCTTCCGACAATAAAATCAAAGGAATTCTTTTTTTCCGGCAGATTTCTTCTATCTCATCAACAATATATTGACGGACCGATGATTCTATAATAACGGCATGCCTGACTTTGAAGACAGACAGCTCCCTATTGAAATCTCCAGCATAACGACTGTTTATGTAAAGCACTTCAAGGCTGTCAGGAAACTCCATACCAGCATACCCGTATTTATCATCTCCCAAAACACCTACATATTTCCCCGAAAAATGTACTATCCGGCTTTCGGATTCATGAGTTTTTATTATACGGGCACATCCATTGGAATCTGTCATACGGATAACATTTTCCTGATTGTGATCAATATAAAAGGCCAACTGAGGAGAACGGGGATACCATTCACGTATATTATAATACAACAACAAAGCGCATAACACAATTTGGCCGCACAATATAGGGCGTGCAGAGCGCTTGTGATAATAAATTAACAGCAAAAGTAGCAATACATAACATACTGACAACTCAGGTAATGAGATACTAAGCGATATTGAAGACAATGGGAAAATGCTGATATGCCCTACAGCAGAATTCAATCCGGCAAGCAAGAGCCGCAATCCGTCTGCCAAAGCCTCATGCAGCCAATCCAGCCAGCAGCAAGCCCATGCCAAAACAGAACATGATAATATTAAAAATGATAATGGCACAACTATCAGATTTGTTATAAGGAAATAAACAGGAAATTTCTCAAAATAATATATTACAAGCGGAGTCACTCCCAATTGTGCGGCAACCGAAATCCATACCAAATCTTGCAAGTAATTTACTATACGATTGTTTGAGATAATTCTGAACCTCTGAAATACAGGCATAAACAGTGCTATGCCAAGGACTGCCATAAAAGACATCTGAAAGCCTGTGTCATATAGATAAAACGGATTGTATAATAGCATCACAAACGCCGCCAAAGCCAAAGAATTAAGCAACACTCCTTTCCTGTGCAAACAACGGCCAATGATAAATACGGTAAACATAACGGCCGAACGTACTACAGAACCCGACAACCCTGTTATATATGCAAATAACCATAAAGAAAGTATTATCAGAACTCCACGCAGCCATAAGCGATGACCATAAGACGGACGAAAGAAAAGCAATGAACTAAGTATTCCGGCAACAATCCCCAAATGCAGGCCGGACAATGCTAAAATATGGCTTGCGCCGGCTATAGAATAACTGTTCTTCAAGGAATCATCCAACATGCTTTTGTCTCCTAAAGTCAAAGCTGCAATAACAGCCAGCTCTTTATCAGAAAATCCCCATGAACGATAAGCCGATATCAGTTTTTCACGAATTTTCAATGCAGATTGTTTCCATGTCAGCGCTCTTTTCCCGCCAGCTTTTATCCAGTTTTGCGCATTGGCATAGGCAGTACCGCTTATACCCTGCCGCAACAAATAGGCGGCATAATCAAATTCATCTGCATCTCCTTTGTTGAGAGGCTTGTATATACGTGCGTAAAAATAAATTTCATCACCACAGTCCAGACTTCCCGAACATGAATCTTTGGGTAAATATAATAAGACTCTTTTACCGTTGACTTCAACCGGTATCATCCGGGTTTTTTCTTTTTCTTCAGGAATTCCGGCAACCCATCCCTTATAGGCAGCCTGTTCCTTGCTCCATTCCCAAACTACATCTTTTTGCACCAGATACATTCGTAGAAATCCAGATAAGAGAAGAACCATCATCAATAATATTCCCCACAGATTTCTATAAGTATAACCGCAACCATGATTACCCAATGCCAGCAATGAAAAGAAAAAGGCACATCCCGTCATGATCATAACAGGAAGTGCCCATTCAGAACATAAAAATCCGGCATTACATGCCATAATGCCGGTTATATAAGGAATATCCAATCGTAAGAAAGGATATTTGTCCAGCCACTTTCCGCCTGCCGACAACATTAGCAATTGCGCAATTGATGTATCATCAATTCCGGGTTTGGAGCGGCAAAGACAGCATTACCTGCCACGAGCACATCCACTCCTGCTTCAACTAAAGAAGGAGCGGTATTCATATTCACTCCACCATCGATTTCTATAATCGGCTCAGTCTGTGTACGTTTCATTAAATCATGTAAATCCCTTATCTTCTTTATAGTATTCAGAATAAACTTTTGCCCTCCAAATCCTGGATTTACGCTCATTAACAAGACCATATCCAGGTCGCCAATAATATCTTCAAGCACAGACACGGGTGTAGCCGGATTCAAAGTAACACCGGCTTTCATCCCGGCATTTTTAATCTGCTGTATGACGCAATGCAGATGTAAACAGGCCTCATAATGGACATTCATTATGCAGGTACCCAAATCTCTTACCTCATTTATGAACTTTTCAGGATGCACAATCATCAAATGTACATCCAAAGGTTTTGTAGAATACTTTGCAACATGCTTCAATACAGGAAAACCGAACGAAATGTTAGGAACAAAAACTCCATCCATTATATCCACATGAAGCCAATCGGCTTCACTGTGATTAATCATTTCCAAATCACGTTGTAAATTTGCAAAATTTGCCGATAAAAGCGAGGGAGCGACTTTACATGTTGCCATAGTTTTTATTTTTGTTCGCAAACATACATAAAATAAATCTGAATATCCGAATAAAAGCTTGTTAAAATAACTTCCCTCTGTCAACTATATCCGTTTTCAGTTTGTAAGAAAACCAATCTTCATTAAAACGAGAATCGAACGCCTATCTGCATATTAAAGTTCAAAGGATGTTCTTTACGAACAGTCTGTATGTCATTCCCGTCTTTAAAATAATAATTGACTCCAGGTTCAAGATAAACTCCAAGGTTTTTGAAAAGCCTTACCTGTGCTCCAACGGCAGAAGATACAGACCACTGTAGTTCGTCTGCGTCTACATCACTTTTCTCAACGCCTTTATCGGTTCCGTCAATTGTGCAAACCGTATTTTGCTTACCCGATACGCATTTTTCTACAGCACCTCCAACTGAAGCATATACCGAAAACAAATTATTTTTCCATAAACAATAAATGCCTTTTAAAGGAACGCCAACATAATGCAACTTCTGTTCGGTTTTATAATAGTTGTTTTCCGTCCCTGACCAAAGTCTTGAAGAAAGCTGTGTATATATAATTCCACTCTCTACCGCCCATCGGTCTGTCAAATACTTGCGCACCGTAATACCTGTTGTTATTGGCATCTTGTGTTTTGCCTTTGATTGTACTTCTTTGTCTATGTTATTTGCAACTAATTGACTATATGCTCCAACAATCGAAGCCATTTGTTCGGCGGACGATTTGCCAGACTCGGCAATCGATGACAACATAGTAAATCTCCGTCCTTGGAGGGTTGTATAACCTGCTTCTTGTTTTGAAACATCCGGCATGTTTCCCACAGCAACGCTTACTTCCCAATTTCTTTTTTTCTCTTTACCTGCAAAATTATGATAATTAACGGAAGACACATTATGGAAAGACCTTTTAACAGCAGGAACAAATTTGCGATTAGAGTTATTGTTGCCATAAAGCTGTTCTTTCCCTTTTCCTGTCTTTTCTATCACAGATCCATCTTTTTTGGGAAGTGTTTCTTCTTCGGGAACACTTGTCATAAATGAAACATATTCAGTTTTTTCAGTATTTGAATTTGCCATAAGTCGACGATCGTCAATTTTCTGCTTTACTATAACATCTTTTTCATTCTCAAGAGAAGATTCCGGATTGGACATTCCATTAGGAGGATAGCCAGGAAGTCTACATATAGTTTCCGGCATTGAATTTGTCCGCCATATCCACCAGAGTACAGCTGAAGACAAAACTACAATAGTCACAATAGCAGCATAACGGAGATATATAATAACATTTTTCGGCCGTTTCAGTTCTTTTTCCAGCTCTGTCCACAAATTTTCCGGTACGGGTTCCCGGTATTCAGCCATCCGATTCCTAAACTTATCTGCCCAGTTGTCTTCTTTGCTCATACATTCTCGTTTTTTAAATAATCTGAAATCTTATTCATCAGCCATTTTTTCGCCCTAAAGAACTGCGAAGATGAAGAATGCTCTGTAATACCTAATATTTCGGCTATTTCTTTATGGCTCTTCTCTTCAAACACATATAAATTGAATACCGTACGGTAGCCATCCGGGAGCTCTCTTATAAATCGCATCAAAACCGGCTGTAGTATCCTTTCAAAATCTTCTTTTTCTTCTTCTATTTCTATATCGTCAGCCAATTCGTCAATAGGCTGTTCATTCAATGAACTGCGCTTCCGGAGCGCTTCCAAAGCTTCATTTATCATTATCCGTGTGAGCCAGGCTCTTAATGAACCTTCTCCCCTATAATGGAATTTATCAAAAGATCGGAAAATCTTCAGAAAACCATCATGAAGAACATCCCGAGCTAAATCACGGTCACTACAATAACGAATGCATATCGTCATTAACAGGTCGGCATATTTTTCATATAATTGTTTCCGGGCAACATTATCACCCCGACGACAATATTCTGCCAACTCCATCTCACTAAATTTTCGTAACACGTGCCTGACTGCTTTTTATGTTTAAACGGTGTTTTACAAAAATACTGCATGATATTACAATATTTTATTGTTAACGTTTTTTAAGTATTAACCGTGCAGTATTTTCATGATAACATCCTTTATAAAAAAGGAGACACAAAAAACGGGCAATTATGAAAAAGATAAATTTGATTTTGGGATTGCTATATCTGTTGACATTCGCAACTTTTACTGCATGTGATGATGATGACAACTTCACCTACTATGCAGATATGGCAACAGTCAAAGAACTAGACGGGCAATGGATATTGCAAAGTGATAATTGTGGAAAATTGGTCCCGGACAATTCATCAATTATAAAATTTAACAATGCGGATAAGGATGGACAGCGTGTGATTGCTGCTTTTAATTTTTTTAACGAAGAAAATCAAAAAAATTCATTGCTCAGCATTGAGCTTTATAGTATTTATCGTGTTTTGACCAAAGACTTATATCAGATGCCTGCTGAAAAAGAAGACAGTATTGGCAATGATCCGGTGTATATTAAAAAGATAGTCGGCAGTGAAGAACACATAAATATCTTTTTCCAATATAAAGGCTCGAATTCCGGAGTGGCACATTTCATCAATCTGGTTACTACAGAATCATCTACGGTAAATGAAGAAGGGTTGTTGAGTGTGGAGTTCTGTCACAACAATGAGGGGGATCCTCCCCACTATCTGCAAAATGGATGGGTAGCGTTTCCTTTAAAGAGCATTCCGGGATACACTGAAAATACAACAAAAGGTTTAAAGATAAAAGTATATAATGGTGATGGAAAAGAGCAGATTATAACGTATAAATTTAATACGGAAAATAATGAATCGGATATAGAGTCACAAGAACTTAACATATCAAGCTTTTCTAACACAAAAATTAAATAATTATACTCTCTTTCACTTACTAAACAGTCAATTGACTTCTTGAAGAAGGAGAATTGACAATGAAAAGCCTTGTCGTGAGACAAGACTTTTTATTTGACAGCTTTCCATTTTCCATAGAAGAATTTTACTGCCTGATAAATGTGGTTCGCCAAAATTTATGGGAAGCATATATCTTGGCAAGTCTGAATAAAGAAGAACTTTTCATCTGTCACTTCTTTAATGCCGTTCTAAACTTAGTTGTCTGATTCTTGCATTTCCCGGTCAGCGTCACGAGCCGGTTTCTGTATATGAAAGCGGCAGGGAGGATTTCTGGAAACGGTGACGGGATAAGGGAATACGGAATGACACCTGCCATATTCGGGAAAAGAGTGCGGGAACCGTCCTCTGACGGAGGTTCAAGAAGCCGGCGACAGGGAGAAGTCCGAAGTCCGCATCCGTGCGGAGCATGTCTTCGGCCTCATGGGGCAGAGCATGAACGGTCTGTTTGTCCGGACTGTTGGAATAATCCGTGCGAAAGCCAATGTCGCATTGACAGGCCTTGTATACAATATCTGCCGCTTCTGCCGGATTGTCCGCTATCATAGCGACTGGCTGGCTGTCTGTAAGGGATAACCGTGCCATATATGTTAAATCTATGTTAAATCTATGTTAAACGGGGGGGGGTAATGTCACTATGAACCAAAATATATACTTTTACGGCATGAATTAATAAATCCGTACCGGTCGGGCAAAACGGGTTCACCCAATCTTTACGGTATGTGAATTATAGAACCCGCCTTAAAA
>CAYUIJ010000055.1:0-10643 GCA_964444735.1 uncultured Bacteroides sp.
GCCCAATACCTTACGACCTTAAAACTCGGATTGTTCAATACACTGCTATTCCACTCCTTGGGGGTTTCCCCGCATTGAACAGGAAACGTGCGGGGTGTATCAGCGTGCTTTTCTCGCCCAAGCGCGCGGCAAGGTCTATAAACAGGTGATATAAAGGGTCGGCCCCATTGCCCTTCCCTTGATTTACCAGCTGATACGGCGGGTTCCCTATAACGGTGTCTATAGTCATATAGTAGTCTCCCCCACCTTGAGACAGTCTTTATGCCATTCATCGGGATGGCGAAGACATATATCAGTCCGGACTTTAGTGATGTCTCAAATGTCGCCATATCATACAACTTCTATTTAATCAGGTCTATAAACCTTATTTTCCTGTTATTCTCCCCCGTTTCAGGGTCTTTCAGCCCCCAGTCACGTATCAGGCAATAAGTACCGTTATGCTGTTTCAAGCCGCCTCTGCGGCAACCGGGACAGTATTCCATACTCTCTGTGGCGCCGAACAGGTCCTGCGTCATGATTCTTACGCCATCCTTACAACTATCCGGCACGACCCCTTTCAGCCCGTCCATCTGCCAGACATTCCAAGAAATGATATAAGCTATATAAAGCAGGGACTTTGCCAACGGCATTTTTCCAAATTTCGCATAATGATATTCTACAAAAGAAACCAACAGGGACTCACGAGCCAAAAACAAATTATCTCCCTGCCATTCGTAAGCATATATACTCTTATAGGCTTCCTGCGCCATGTCAAGCCATTCTCCGCTTCTCCCGGTATTTTCGCCGACCACACGCAGTTTTCTGTCAAGCATTCCGATGCGTTGCCCCAACTCTATCGGAAGCCCGGTTGTAGTATCATAGCGGCTGACTAAATAAGGAGCCTCGCCACAGGTGATTTCCATTCTTGTCGCCCGGACATACGATTTCCAAGTCTTGTCATCAGGAAAAGCAATCCTGTCAGGATTGGCCATCCAAGTATGCCGCGTGTCATCAGCGGTATTGAATACGTCTTTTCTTCCGAACCAAGCTTCGTCTACAAGATTGTTCTGGATATTGCAAACCCATGAGGGAGTAAACACCTCCGCCATTCCTCTTGTGCGTTCCGCCTGTTCGTCCTTGCTTTTCAAGGAACGTGGACGGACAGTCATTCCATTTTTACCAATAATATGATCAACAGTTATTGCATCTCCATACTGAAAGCCCTCGCCCCTGTGCGCATACGAATCCGTTGCCCAGAAGATGTTCCGTCCTGTTGTATGGTCCTTTAGCAAAGCGGCCAATACCTCAGGATAGAGACTGAATATTCTCGTCTCGCTAATGTCAACATTCATTTTTTCCATACTTTCAACGCTCATTTCTCAATGATCCGAACCTGTCAATGCAAGACTCCATAACCACATCGAAAGAGGAACACCGGGACACAAACAAAGCCGGCCTCCATCTGCCTACAGCCGTCACGCAAAACATCCTCCCTACCCGCAGAGGAAGAAACGATATTGTATAAAGCTTATCCGGCGTTCCTGCCCATGACACCCCGCATCTCCCTGTCAGTATCGCCTTCATGTCCAATATGATTCAGGATACAAAGATACGGTTTCCCTATTGATATAACGACAAAATGTCCGGAATTCTTAAAGGGAACCGGACTTTATGAGGCCGGTCAAACAAAATCATCCCCTGTAAATCAGCGGCCGGACAGCAATATACCGCAAATACTGCCGAGGGGTATTCTTACGTCCTGATCATGACGGGCGGTCCCATCCCCTGACACCGGCCGCTTTTTCCTCCCTCCCCTCCCCGATGAGTCTTTTAAAGAACAAAACGATGCGCGGCACAGTCTATTTTACGCCCCCTAACTGACCTGAACGCACTCTGCTTAACGTCTCAGGAGTCATCTGCAGCAAAGAGGCAATATATATCAAAGGCGCTCTCTTTATAATCTCAGGGTAACTTTCCAACAAACGCCTATAGCGCACATGTGAAGGCTCAAACCGTAACAAATCGGCCTTATGCTGCGAAAGTACCAAGTATTCTTCAAGAATAGAACGATACAACAGCTCTATGTCATACGCCTCAGCCGTAATCCGTTGCAAGTCATCGTAGCTTATCCCCCACACGGCCGAATTTTCAAGCGCCTCAATACACAGACAGGAAGGGATACGTCTCAAAAAACTCTCCAAACATATAACCACTTCATTATCACAAGCTATATTCTCTGTCAGATCCTTATTATATTTGAAATAATACTGCCTCAGCATCCCTTTTTCAATATAATACAGATAATTCTGTACTTGACCGCTATCAAACAGTCTCGTTCCCTTACGTGTCTTAAAAGGAACTATGACATTTGCCAGCTTTTCTAAACTGGGTATTGAAAGGGTATGATACTTTTTTGCCAACAAACGGGCTATTTCTCTTTTTTTCTCCATCGTACCGCTATTTCAGAAGTATTTTCCGTACATAGTGAAATGCTAAAAACACATTAACCAATCTTATATATTACAGGCAACCGCAGTGAATCTCTTAATAAAACAGCCGGAAGACTTTACCGAAAACCTTAAATTTCCGCCTCTCTTCATGAGCAATCATTCAATCAAGTCTCAAAACAGCTAAAAAGGCTTTTTGGGGCACTTCTACATTTCCAATCTGCTTCATTCGTTTTTTACCTCGCTTCTGCTTTTCCAACAGCTTACGCTTACGGCTGACATCACCGCCATAACATTTTGCCGTTACATCTTTCCGGACAGCCTTTATCGTTTCCCTGGCAATAATTTTCGAACCAATTGCCGCCTGAACCGCTATTTCAAACTGCTGACGAGGAATCAATTCTTTCAGTTTCTCACACATTCCGCGTCCCAAGTCGTATGCATTATCAACATGAGTCAGAGCAGACAATGCGTCTACCGGCTCACCATTGAGCAAAATATCCAATTTAACCAGTCTTGAAGGGCGGAATCCTGAAAGATGATAATCAAAAGACGCGTATCCTCTTGATATGCTTTTCAACTTATCGTAAAAGTCAATGACAATCTCACCCAACGGCAATTTATAGTGAAGATCCACTCTGTTACCGGAAATGTATTCCTGCCTTATATATTCTCCGCGCTTACCCAAACACAACGTCATAACAGGCCCGATATAATCGGTAGCGGTAATAACCGAAGCGTCAATATAAGGCTCCTCTATATGATCAATCAGTGCAGGATCAGGCATTCCACCCGGATTGTGCACCTCAGTCATACAGCCCTGCTTATTGAATACACGGTAAGACACATTCGGAACGGTGGTAATCACATTCATGCCAAACTCACGATCCAGACGCTCCTGCACAATCTCCATATGCAAAAGGCCCAAAAAACCGCATCTGAAACCAAATCCCAAAGCCAATGACGATTCCGGCTGAAAAGTAAGCGAAGCATCGTTCAACTGCAATTTTTCCAAAGAAGAACGCAAATTCTCAAAATCTTCAGCCTCTATCGGATACATGCCCGCAAAAACCATCGGCCTTACTTCTTCAAACCCGGCAATAGCTTCCGAACAGGGGCGCGAGACATGGGTTATTGTGTCACCTACCTTAACCTCACGTGAAGTTTTGACACCAGATATAATATATCCTACATCTCCGGTCCGCAGTTCATTGCGGGGAATCATATCCATTTTCAGAATTCCTACCTCATCAGCCACATATTCTTTGCCGGTATTGAAGAATTTCACCTTATCACCCTGACGAATTATTCCGTTTTCTATCTTAAAATACGCAATAATGCCCCGAAATGAATTAAAGACCGAGTCAAAAATCAAAGCCTGTAACGGAGCATCCTCATCTCCTACAGGATGAGGGATTCTCTCAATAACAGCCTGAAGAATTTCCTTAACTCCCATTCCTGTCTTTCCTGAGGCACGGATGATTTCCTCACGCCTGCAACCCAACAATTCAACAATCTCGTCCTCCACATTATCGGGCATGGCACTTTCCATATCACATTTGTTAACAACAGGAATTATCTCCAAGTCATGCCCTATCGCCATATACAGATTGGAAATAGTCTGTGCCTGCACTCCCTGTGAAGCATCAACAATCAACAAGGCCCCTTCACAAGCGGCAATTGAGCGAGAAACCTCATAAGAAAAGTCTACATGTCCAGGAGTATCAATCAGATTCAATATATAATCCTCGCCTTTATAATTATATTCCATCTGGATTGCATGACTTTTTATCGTTATTCCGCGTTCACGTTCCAGGTCCATGTCATCAAGCATCTGCCCTTCAGTGATTTGAATTGTATTTGTATACTCCAGCAAACGATCTGCCAAAGTTGATTTTCCATGATCAATATGTGCTATAATACAAAAGTTTCTTATTTTTTCCATGAATATAAGACAGTCTTGAAAATATAGACGGCAACATGCCACTATGAGAGTGTAAATATACAGATAAAAAAAGGAAAAAACAACAGACGTTGCCTTACATACTCTCTTAAGCGGCACTTATCTCTGACTAAAAAAACAAAAAGGCTGCTCATTCACATCTATGAACAGCCACACACTAACTTTGTCAAAAAAAACTTTTTGAAACTTTATTTCAATGCAACAAAAAGCTCTCCGTTTTGCTCTTTGACAATAACTTTATCTTCACGCAACAACCATCCCAATCCCAAATAAAATTCCTTATCCAGAATCTTAGACGCCGCATTTTTTTTAATCTGCTTCTGAGTCAGGCCATCTGTGCCATTAAGAGCGCCCCAAATGATCCCGGCTATCTCACCTGTTTTTTCTTTCAACATATTTTTTACATTTAGTTAAACATCAAAGTTCTCTCTACCATTTATGGAGAAGAACTTACATTAAATCGTTGCAAAAATAAACAAACAAATAGAAAAATCCTAATAATTGACAATTAAATCAACAAAAAATAAGAAAAAATCTTTATTTTATCATCTTTTTCATAATAATCTACCCATATTCGAGCCGCAGTTCCGGCCA
Source organism: uncultured Bacteroides sp. (assembly GCA_964444735.1). Classification (GTDB taxonomy): domain Bacteria; phylum Bacteroidota; class Bacteroidia; order Bacteroidales; family Bacteroidaceae; genus Phocaeicola_A. The sequence continues at coordinate 4,984 of CAYUIJ010000055.1, forward strand.
TTTTCACATACGGATTCCGGGTACAACGATTTTCTGTGCGATTGTCAGACGTGAAAAAATAGCCGGAGAATTGTTTTTTATCCCAATGGCTCTCTACAAATGAAAGATCCGCTATTCAGCTTCCAGTTGTCTCACCAAACTCATAATTTAATTGGATCTATCCCATGACAAGCTTTCAGAATCCCCATGCCAACCGGTTCCAGACCGGCAGCCATAAACAACCTAACGCGGCACTGCAAAGTTGCCTCACGCGCCTTATTCCGCCACCGGCAAATGCCGGCAAAGCCTCCACTGCCGGCCATATACCCACATTATCAGTCTGAACTGAGAGGAAACGGGAAAAAAAGAAAAGACAGGAATATCGCTCCTTAAAAAACTTCACTTAACTTAGCACCATAAACAACAACAAATGAACACGATTATTAAATACATCAAATACGTAGCTTTTACGCTTTTAACATTTTGTTGCCAAAATAATCAATGGGAACAATGTCAGGAAGAAGCAGAGCACTCAAACAGGCAATGTCCTAAAGCCATTGACCCGCAAACCCAATTAGACAGCATAAAGCTCAACAAATATGATAAAAAGCTTTCTTACTACTATTCTTTATCGGGCGAACCGGACAGTACTTTCCAGGCGATAATAGCCAGCATGGAAAACAAAGAAAGAATCTTAAACGCTCTCACAAACAGTTACGAGCTCCGCCAATATCTTCAACTGAACATTACATTTGAATACAACTATTATTCGAAACTATCCGGCGCGCATCTGGGAACAATAAAAATAACGCCCAATGAATACTCAACTAAAACAACAAACGGTTCCGGGTCTTGACCGGCATTTCATTGAGCATTCTTATCAGCCAGACTTTCTGTGATAACAAAGGGCATGCAGAAACAACGCAAAAGCCGTTGAGCCTGCGCTCTTCATTTATCCCCCTAATATTAAAAACAGGTTATTACGCTTTCACCTGCAATAACCTGCTCATGACAAGACTGTCAACATACTGACCCCCACACTAAAAGCGATAACCTAATGTAAGCAAGGCCCGGTGATTATCGCGTGTTACTTTGGCAACAGGGTCGGGCTCGTCAAATATCAAATTGGAATAAGGATGAAAGTCGGCCTCTTGTTTTGTATATACGTATGCCAGATCGGTATAGAAGTTTCCAAAACGGAGTCCTAACCCCAAACAAATATTATGGGCGGCATAATTATTCATATAATCAATATCTGTACGTGTACCCATCGGATCATTAAACTTATAGGCATTTTTATTGTACAAGGCTTCTGTATAATCATATCCCGCACGCAGACTAATGCCTTCAAACACTTTTGCTTCCATACCCGCACGGAAAGAACTGACACTTTTCAAATCCTCCTTGATAGTCTGATTATTGGCACCCATATCATCATAATCATCGGGATCGCTGAATTTTGCCGAAGAATAGTCGGCATACTCATACTCGACATTCAAAGCAACGCTTTGATCTATCGTATAACCGGAACTGACACTAAATTTCCACGGAGTGCGCAAGTCATATTTGTATGACTCATCATAACCAGAGTCACGCGTATCCGCATCTTGAATTTGTCCTTCCGTTCCCAACATCGTCATCCGTGCAGAGAATACATCACGCAGATTATACCATGTAGGGGTATGAACAGCCAAGCCTATACGTAACGGAGAATATTCAAACGGGCGGAATATAACGCCAAACTTCGCATCAATACCCGAACCGTCTGTACAATACCAGTTCTCCAGCAACATGGAAGCCGCATACTGCCCCTCGTCATCTTCCGCATACAAATCCTCTCCGAATGAAGAATACCTTGAAAAGTCCACATCATATGCAGTAATCGTCAGCCCCCAATATACCCTGTCATTCAGATTGCAGGAAATATTGAAATCATACGCATAAATACCCCCTTTATTCTCGCTTCGGAAATACGTTCTGTCAGCATTCCATCCATAAAAATCATTTTCACCTTTACCAGCAAGCAGACCGGTAAGGCCTCCCATTACGTTAAGCCATCCGAAATTCCTATTCCAATATGGATCCTCCTCCTGAAGCATATTATTGAATTCATCGGCCGATACTCCGGATGCCGACAAAGAAGCCGCCATATTCTGAGAATAAGAGTCACCGTTGTATACCGGTCCCTCCATCGTAAAGTCATCATAAAAATTGTTTGCCTTACGATAACCGAATCCGAAGTTTACATAGCGCAATGTGGTCCTGTTGCCCAACTTGCTGGAATATACAAAGCCCGCCTGGTCTAAAGAAAACCTTGAGACCTTGTCTTTATACATCTCATTATTGAATGTTGACTTACTGTTCGGATTATACCATCCCAAAGTCACAGCCACATCACTATTACGATACAATCCTATACCTGCAGGATTTGTACTCATTGTGGAGATATCGGCTCCCAATGCGCTCATGGCACCTCCCATCCCCACGAAACGCGCGGTACCGTTAAGCTGACTTTCCATTACAGTACCCGCATTATACGATGTCTGCGCCTGAGCAGCCAGTGCCATACACCCTACACAAAGTGCTATATAACAACGTTTTCTGTCTTTCATATTCAAGTGTATTAAAATTACGTATTCTTGTTTCCTTTATTAACGACGGCCCCGTGAAGTTCCCCTGCTCCCCGTACTGACCGATCTGCGAGCGGACCTTCCCGAACCGGAATTGAATGAGCTCCTGTCAAATGATGATCTTTGAATATTCTGGTTTCGCGAAGATTTTTCACCGACATTAACCCTTGTACTGCTCGGACGGTTATATTTAAGGCTATGCGGTCTGCTACTCGGACGAGTATACGAAGAACTGTTACGAGTCATAGAAGAAGTCCCACTATTGCCGCTAACCTTAAACCGATTGCGCAAGCTTTGAGAGTAAGTGGCATTCCTTACAGATGACGAATGAGAATTGTCTGAAGGACGCACTACCCTGGTCGTTGTATTCGAAGTGCGCGCACCGCCAAAACTCTGTCTGTTTAACAAAGTCCCCGCTTTCACACCAGTACTGCCATTTCTTGAAGCTGCCGCACCTTTCCAATCTGAACGGCCGGTTGCCGGACCGGTCACCCTATTGGCAACCCCACGCCATTCTTCACGACGGAAGCCCCTGTCACGCGATGCCGGGCGATAGCTTACATGCCCACCTCCATGCCATGGATGATAATAATGTGAGTGAAAGCCATCATGCCATCTCCAATAGGGAGCTCTCCAATAGCCTCCCCATCCATAATAATAGGGATCATGCCAGTACCAGCGGTTCCATCTCCACCACGGGTCAAAACGCCAGCTCCACCACAGACTGTTCGTATATGAGGGGAATACATACGCATATATGCCATCGTCATACACATTCCAGTCCCATGTGGGGAAAGGCCCTATTCCGTATACCACATCCCAATATAGCGGACTACTTACCGGAATGGCATAAGCGGGATCACGGAAACGAATCAAACGAACGGCGTATTCATAATCTTCCTTCGAACCGCTAAACTCATTTACCCAATGCCCTGACAAGTCACTGTCGGCACGCTCATCGATATATAAAGTATCATTCTCCAAAGAAAAATCATTCTTTTCTGCTGAAAATTCCCGGCGGTTATACTCGTCTATATCACGCACACGCCCTGTATAATCATGTACCACAACCGTGCCGACTCCCTTTCCGCACGCAGATGATAATTTGTTACCGGCTGTTCCTTTTGCAACGGCCCCAACCTTTTCGGTCTTTTTCTGCTTCTTAGGAACAAAATAAAGATCATCATCCGAATCCTGCGCCATAACCATCCATGGCAACACGGCCAGCATAAACGATAGTAAAAATGTCTTTTTCATATTCCTTATCTCCATATTTTGAATATCAACCATTAATTTCAATATAAAGATAAAAAGCTTTTCATAATAAAAAAGAGGATTTTCCCTATTTGTTGATAGGGAAATCCCTTTATTTTAATTCTATAGCCATTATAACATTTATTTTCTTAACAAAGACATAAATAAATAAAACAATTCCTGCCGCACAAAATCATAAAAACCGATAAATCCCCGGCATTTCCCCTTGGCATATTTGCAGATAAAAAACTTTGATCATCTCAATATTTTTATGAATATTGCAGTGCGTATCTTAAAAATCCAAACCATATATTTCATGAACTACCAACAAATTCTTGAAGATATTTACGATGAAATAAAACCTTATGCCCATGAAGGCAAAGTAGCCGACTACATTCCGGCTCTGGCCAAAGTCAACCCCGGTCAGTTCGGTATATGCCTCACTACCATTAAAGGCGATACTTATGCAACAGGACAAGTAGATACTCCGTTTTCTATTCAAAGTATAACCAAAGTCTTTTCTTTGGCTTACTCATTCAGCATTCTGGGTGACATGCTATGGCAAAGGGTAGGCAAAGAGCCTTCGGGTACGGCATTCAACTCGCTCATCCAGCTTGAAGGGGGAAACATACCCCGCAACCCTTTTATCAATGCAGGAGCCATTGTCGTAGCCGATACATTGCTGTCATACCTCAAATCACCGGAAGAAGACTATCTTGAATTTGTACGCATTATAAGCGAAAATCCCAAGATTGACTATAATCACGAAGCCGCAACTTCCGAAAAGAAAAAAGGCTATCTGAATACAGCCATTGCCAACCTGTTGAAATATCATGGTAATCTGGATAATGACATTGACGACGTGCTGCGCTTTTATTTCCTTCAATGCTCCATAGAAATGAGTTGCCGTGATTTGTCAAAGGCATTCCTTCCGTTTGCCAACCACAAATGTGCCTTCCATTTCGGAAGTGTCCGCCTCACAGTCTCACAGGTCAAACGTATCAATGCCATCATGCAGACATGCGGCTTTTATGACGAGACCGGAGAATTTTCCTATCTGGTAGGCCTTCCCGGAAAGAGCGGTGTGGGCGGAGGCATCAATGCCGTATATCCAGGAAGGTATTCAGTTGCCGTATGGAGTCCGCGCCTGAACCCAAAAGGAAACTCCGTAATGGGTATCAAAGCACTGGAACTGCTTACAACACGTACCAGAGAGTCTATCTTCTGACCGAATTCCTCAAAGGGTTGCTCATTTATAAGCATGAATATAAATAACGGTTATGAACCGCGGCTTTACAGTTCTTTTTCACACGCTCCGCATTATTCCATTTTTCTGATTATTTTTGAAAGCCGATAAAGTCTTAATTTTCTTCGCCTGAAACCGGGCCTTACAAACACCGTTCATAATCTTTGCGCTTGCCTGTCGGATCTAAGGCTTTTTGTAATATTTTGATGTTTTATAAATCGAGCTTCTTATTTATGAATGCCTTAATATATTCGGCGGTTCCGTCCAATCCCAGTACTGACGAGTTGATACACAAGTGATAAGTGGCAGCCGCTCCCCATGTCTTGTTACTATAATAGTTGTAATAGCCGGATCGTTTCTTATCGGCTTTCTCTAAATAGATCTCCGCGTCTTCTGCCGACAGCTCCGGATTAACGGAGCATATACGTTTGATACGGTCTTCCATGTCAGCGGCAATATATATATTGACACAGCGCGGATGGTCTCTTAATATATAGTCGGCGCATCGCCCTATAAAGATACATGACTCTTGCTTTGCCAATTTCCTTATC
>CAYUIJ010000055.1:10653-13641 GCA_964444735.1 uncultured Bacteroides sp.
ATCACGTCACTTTGAATTTTGAAAAGCGCGTCATTACTTAAGTAATTCTCATATATTGAGCCATCACCAAAGAACGGTATGCGCATGCCGCCCATAAGGGAAGCGATAAATCCCTTATTGCTTTCGTCCGCTTTCTCAAAAAACTTCTGGCATAATCCGCTTTCTTCGGCAGCCAGTTTAATAAGTTTCTTGTCGTATATATGTATGTCATAGAACTGAGCAAGGCGTTCTCCAATACTTTTTCCTCCACTACCCAATTCTCTTCCTATGTTTATAATGTATTTTTCTTTCATTGTCGGATTTGTCTTTCATCATACAAAGTTTAAAACAGGATACCCGTCATGATTCCTTTAGGATTATAAGAAGAATGACGGATACAGAGTTGAATCTACAAAAAGTCATTCATTTATCTGAAAACGGCGTGACGCTCTTAACAGATGTCTCAACGAACTGACAAGTTCTTGTGTCTCTTGGAGTATATTCAAATACACATACGAAACAGTCAGGTTCTTTTCTTCCTGCATACGATTCATTTGCAACTTACGTGTGCGTGACAACGATTCTTTGAATTTATCACACTCACTGCGTATTTCATCCACTTCATCGTACCGCGCTTCCTTGATTGCCGTATATGTCCGTTTAAGCAGATATACCAATGTGTCACGCAACGGAATAAACTCTTTTATCTGTTCTTTGGGTATAGGCTTGAAATTGTTGTCTATATGTTCTTCGCAAGGCTCGCATATACGTCGCAAGCAATACATGATTTGTTGGCAACTGTTACTTCCCAAATGGAACCATGTATTCTTCTCGATTGCGATTTCCTTATCTATACGCTGCATTCCCACCATTTCCTTACGCCGCATTTTCTTGAGAACACTTTTTTCATTTCTCAACGCACTGTCAGCTTTACGTAAACTGCGCAGATCTTCGTTTACGAACCCGTCTGTAATCTGCCGGTAGGTATTGACAACAAATTCAAGATAGTTGGTCTGATTTTCGGAAACATGCCTGTTCAGTAACACGAGAGTCTCTTTTTTATCTTTAGAAGCTATTATCTGTCTGAACAGATCGTCCGGCACTTCGGCTTTGAGCTTTTTATTATATTTTTTATGACTGTAAATAATACGGCTTATGGCAACAGCTATCATGATAACAATGGCTATAATGCCTCCGAAATACATGATCAGGGTAATGGTAAAACATAACAGGAACGCCGCTCCGGCCGTAATAAACCATCCTCCGATTACAGAGAGAACCCCTGTTATACGGAATACGGCACTTTCACGCCCCCAAGCACGGTCGGCCAGTGATGTACCCATTGCCACCATAAATGCGACGTAAGTGGTTGAGAGAGGTAATTTAAGCGAGGTTCCGAGAGCGATAAGACTGCTTGCCACCACAAGATTGATTGAAGCACGAACAAGGTCAAACGCGGCTCCGCTTTCCAAAATGATATTTTCTTGATTGAATCTTGGACATGCCCAAGATTTCAAGCGTTCCGGAATAAGACTTAATACGATATTTATGGCAGTTGTGGAAGACCGTACAATAGAACGGGCCATACGGGAAGAACCGAACATTTCGTCTCCTACATCCTGACGGGCAAGGTCTACAGAAGTCTTAACTACATTGTGCGCCTTTTTAGAAGTCATAAGTGAGAATACCATCACAATACCGGCACCGGCCAAAAAGTAAACAGGAGTTCTGGCCGGTCCATTCAGGGCTCCCATTATATGCCGGGCAGGATCGCCGCCTCCGCATGCCATATAATCCTGATAAGATGAGAATCCTGCCAGAGGAACTCCGATAAAGTTTACCAAGTCATTGCCTGCAAAAGACATGGCAAGGGCAAATGTTCCTAATAATACTACAATCTTGAATATATTGACTTTGGCAAAATGGAGTATTTGCATTAGTATTGAGAAGAAAATAAAACCACAGACTACAAAAAACAAGCTGTAATCATCAATGAACCGGCGAGTTTCTTCCGTTATGAAACTCGTGTCGCGAATTCCTTTTACGAACATGAAATAACAAATCGCAGTGGTGGCTATTCCGCCGAATATGCCGATTTTCCATGTTAAATTGGATTTATAATTGAAAGTGAAAACAAGTCTTGAAAGGAATTGGACTACTGTACCAAAGAAAAAAGCAATAGCTACCGATACGAAAATCGCGATTATAACCGACAGCGCCTTTTCGGTATTCATTAAATTGTCAATTGACAGGCCGGCTGCGTCATTTGCCAGCTTAATGATTGTGAGACCGGATGTTCCTCCTAACAAAGAAAAAACCATTGATACGGTAGTCGAGGTCGGCATCCCTAACGAATTGAATATATCCAGAAGAATAATGTCTGTTACCATCACCGCAAGGAATATACACATCAGCTCGTTAAAATAGAATTGTTCCGGCCTGAATATCCCGTGCCTGGCAATATCCATCATTCCGCTATTCATGATTGCTCCACAGAAAATTCCAATGGCGGCGATAATCATGATTGTCTTAAATGTCGCTACCTTGGAGCCGATTGCCGAATTCAGGAAGTTTACCGCATCATTGCTGACTCCTACCCATAGGTCAAAAAAGGACAGTGTGAAGAGAAATATTACTAATCCCAGATAAATAGTCTCCATAAATTTCTGTTGTGTTTTATGAATTTACCTGTAAAGATAAATCTTCCTTTTTGACCGTACAATGTTATATGCGTTACAAATGTTTAAAAGCCATGTTGCCATAGTTGCTATTGGGATGGTTGTATGTATTCATATCATCTGCAATTTGATGACAATTTTATGATATATGATATTTTGCCAGATTCCCGGATACAATCCGCAATCCGGTTATGCTATGCTGCCGTTTGCCCGTTAAGCGTGTCTTTACGCGTAATCGTTGCCCGGTTTTATGCTTGTAAGCCTGTTATAAAACATTCCAAGATAAAGATTCTGTTACCCAAGTATTACAAAATCGTTAATTTTAAACATT
>CAYUIJ010000055.1:13741-14810 GCA_964444735.1 uncultured Bacteroides sp.
TTGGCACAAGGTTGTCTTACCTGTTTGATTTCCTGCGGTTGCAGTCCCGGCAGAGCATCTGGCAGTTCTCGGCGGTTGTCTTGCCGCCCCCGCTCCACGGGGTGATGTGGTCCGCCTCCATTTCAGACAGCTCGAAATGCTGATGGCAATGAGGGCAGACACCTTTTTGCCGCTCGTAGGCCTCCCTTTTCATCTTTGGGGTGAAAGCCCTGATATTCAGTTTTCGCTCGTCATGCGACAGTACATAATGATAGACACCCTTTTTGTTGGTCACGTCATCATCCTCCATCAGCCGTCTGATCCGCTCCTCTATATCCGTTGCGGAAACCACGACATTCTTATACCGGTTGTAGAGGAGACCCCAATCAACGCCTTTCATTTCGGAGCGTTTCTTTATGAAGAGCGTCCGCACCCAGTTGATTACATTCTGGAAATACTGCCACTCTATATCTGCGTTCGTGTCGTTCTGATGTGCCGCCATGTATTTGCGTATATCTTCATCCGATTTGCTCTCGGCTATCCACGACAGTACTGTTTCGAGATAGTCCTGCCTGATGCAACTGCCCGTCATATAATCGCTGCCTAACTTGTATGCCACACAACCTGTCTTTGAAAACCTTTGTTTTGCGGAAGTGAGCCATGCGCCAGGATATATGGCATTCCGGATTTCCTGACTGGTGAGTTTTTCTCCCGCGATGTTGATAATTTGGAACCAATCATTTTTTTCATCTTCCGTCCCGTTTTCGCAAATGTATATCTGCAATATGTAATGAAGAAACTTCCGTTTTTGTTCGGGAGTAAGGTTGTAGTAATTTTTTTGCTTGCCGTTGATTTTTACATCTTGCAGCACGCCGCAGTAGTAGTTGCAAATGGAGAGCGTGCGCTGCTGCCCGTCTAACAGTTCAAACGTTCCGTCCGGCTGTTTGACCCAATACATGACGTTCAAAGGGAAGCCTTTGAAGATTGAATCAATCACCGCGATTTGCCGGGCATCGTTATAGACGAACTCCCTCTGATACTTCGGCCGGATATTCAACTTGCCGCCGTACCCGTATACTCCCTCTTCCTC
>CAYUIJ010000055.1:14910-16521 GCA_964444735.1 uncultured Bacteroides sp.
CAGTACTTGTCGAGGAATGTTATCGGCACGCCCATCACCCCGTCGTAGTCTACCGGTATGTCGGACACCCGCCCGACCTCTATCGCGTCGTAGTTGTCGTACTTCGGGTACTCCTCCGGCGTGTAGCGCCTGTACAGGTCCAACGGTTGATTCCTTTTGGAAATTGACAAGTTCGTAAACCAACAACAAGCAGATCTCGCTTTCACAATACCGTTTATAACCCTATATTTACTACCCTCTTTACTATCCTTTAATAGCCTTTCTGCTTGTTCTTCCGGTACATCGAAGAGCATATCTACGCCCATCGGCTTTACACCAATCCAAATTTTGTTTTCCTTGATAAGCGGGAATATCTCCTTGTAGGTTATCGCGTTTATATTGCCGATAATCAAGAACTTCTTGTCGTATTTCACGAGTTGCGCCACATACTCCCTGAAAAGGCTGAACGGCGGATTGGTCACCACAATGTCGCCCTCCTTGAGAAGTGCAACGCACTCCTTTGAGAGGAAATCCCCGTTCTCTTTGAGCAGTACGGGAGGATGTTGTCTGAGCCACAATTCCACATCGTCCAAGTCAACCGCGCCGTCTCCGTTCAGGTCGGCAACCTCCGTGATTCCCACCTTGTAGGCTTTCCTGTCGCTCGCCGTATTCGCATCAAATAACTCTAACTCCGTCCCCGCCACAGGACTTCCGTCGTAGCAAGTGCAGATGAGTTTCTTCAATCTCCATGCGTTGAAATTCATCGCGAAGAACTTGAAGAAGTTGCTCTCGTAGGGATCATCGCAGTTGCAGAACACCGTCTTTCCCGCGAAATGCTTCCGGTAATGAGACAGTTCATTCGCTATGTCTTGGAGTTGGGTGTAGAACTCGTCTTTCTTCGCTTTCTTTGCTTGATGGAGGGAAGCGTTCCTCCCTTCCCCGGTTGTTTTCTTTTGGCTCATGGTTTCGTACAGTTTCACGTTCTCCCGGCGAAAGCTGCACCGTCCGACAACAAAGAGGCGCAGACTTTCGTCATACGCAGTCTTGGTTCACCACAAACCATAATAATCCTACGAGAAAGCCCGCGCCGTATGGCACGCACTCACGGATTATTATTTTAGCTCGTTCTATGCCGAGGTGGTGATTCAGACTGCGATTGAGCCAAATATGTAAAGTCGTAACATCCCAAAAAGGGAAATCACGCTGTAAATGTAAGCATAATCTGCCGGTCGGCAAAAATTTTTCCCGAAAAACTTTTCAGGGCAGAAATATTCTTTTGTTATGGCCGGATAGTGGTCATAAATCATCAGCGGACCTCAAATCCGCGAACAATGGCCGGGGTTAAGCATAAAGCCTTTATCCGTAATAAACCGTTCCCCTATCGTTAATATAACGTGAGTCCGAAATAAGATCAGGAAACAGCGAGTTGTCCGCCACTGACATAATTCACCTCAATGGCGGGTTTCTTCTCAAAGAAACAGTATGCCGCAATCGCCGGCAAGGAGCCGGCAACAAGGTTACTGAAAACGGAATGTCACTCTGAAAGCATAGGGATGATGGAGATATCTCTCAGATTATTGACGGCATAAAGAAACAATCTTATATCTATGAAATATTGCCAATACCCGAAAT
>CAYUIJ010000056.1:0-16214 GCA_964444735.1 uncultured Bacteroides sp.
TGCAGCACGGGCTATGACTTCGTTACCTTTCATTAATACAACATCTTCTGCCATATAGTTAAAATTTAGATTTTGATTTTATAAACGGAGATACATCCGTCAGGACAAACAATAGCACACGATGAGCAACCTATACATTTGCCATCGTCTACTTGCATTGCAAACGAATACCCTTTTTTATTAACCTCTTTTTGGGATAGATTGATAATTTTCACCGGGCATGCAACGACACACAAGCCACATCCTTTACAGCGTTCCGTGTCAATGACTATAGCCCCTTTGATTGTTGCCATAAAAATCATTTTATTGGTTGTACATATCCTTATTATAAAACTCTAAGATGTTCATTATCATTTCTCGCGCATGAACGGCAGGACTTTGTGGATTCAGATTCATAGCCTCAAGGTAATTGTTGAGAGCTTGTTGCCAATTGCCGAGTTTGCTATATGCGTTTCCACGAAGATAGTATAGTTCATCGGCATTGCAAGGAAAGGTTGAACTGTCAAGGAGTTCATTCAACATTTCAATCGCTTCGTTCACATTCCCTTTACTTATATGTTCCTTTACTAAATCCACACTTCCCTTTTCTTTGTACATATTTTGCCGATTATCTGTCACAAAGTTATGTTTTTATTTGAAAAAACTCTTTTTTTTCATGGTTATAATTTCTATTTTCTGTTAATAATATAAAATCATAAAGTTCCATGTCCATATTAAGGAATTGTACAATAGAACTTTATGATATAAATACTGTTCAGTTTCAGTTGAAACGCTTTTATCATTTTGTTTATTTCATCCAAACCCCGATTATTTCTCCAACAAAAAGTTCTGTTTGTTTGTTCGGATATTTGGCCTTTACTTCAGGATCTACAATAGAGGCTGGCGTAAAAAGCCGGCTGGCTATTTTTTTACATTCTATAATGAGCCATGCTTCGGCAAAAGCTTTGCTCCCCGAAGGGGTAGTTATAGGCGTAAGATTGCTTCCCTTGATTTTATCACCGTCTCTTCCTGAGTGAGTACCTACATATTGAATGGCATTCTGATAGGCAGGAGTATAAAATGTCAGTGTATAGGTATCGTTTTTCTGCATGATACCGTATGTGTAGCGTGCGGGGTCAATAAAGCAATATGCTACAGGGCGGTTGTACAGATTTCCAAGACCTCCCCATCCTCCAGCCATCGGGTTGAAAAGTTCATCGTTTCCGGCTGTGATAATCATATGGTCTTCACTTATCATTTTAATGATGTTTCCCGGAATCTGATAGGCATCTATTTCCTTGAAACCATCCAACCCTTTGGCATTGTCTTGTGTATTGGCCGTATTTGCTGTTACCGCCTGAGCTGGCACTTGTGTTATGGAGGGTGCTATAGGGATTACTATGGTATTATTGGTCTGCTCATTTGTTTTTGTTCCGGTAAGTTGAGATGCTTGTACGCTGTTTTGTCCTATGGCATCTCCTATTTCCTTAAACAACATGTCTTTAAAGTCGATTGTTTTTTTACGGAATTTCCCGATGACGCGTGTCAATTTGGTTTTTTTCTTGTTTAGTCCATATTCGTCAGTAATGATTTCTTCTGCTTTATAACGTATGCCTCCGTCACGGGCCTCGTCATACCAATATCTGATATGGCTTATTTCTACATTGCAGATACCATTGTCGCAGGTAGCACGAAACTGATAGTAAATCCTTGTACGGTCAAGTGAAAGCATGCTGGATGAAAAAATGATATATTCTTCTCCGATAGCTCCAAGCTCTCCTTTGTCCTCGTCTTGCGCTATGAGTTTGTTCTGCGGAAATTGCCCGTTTGTTGCAAATTTCTGAGTAACCCATAAAAGGATAGACTGATATAGATCTTTTTTTGATAAGGAGGGGACTTTGTAGGTCTGCTTAAAGATAACGTAACCGTCTTCTACAGGAACTGCACCAGCCAGATATTTGGCATCATCTTGTGCCCATATAAGAGATGGGAGCAAGCATAATAATAATAATTTTTTCATAGAATCGCAATTTTTAAATGATTACTACAAACTTATGCTTTTTTTGTTTTAAGTGAGAGGATTTATTGATTTTTTAAGAATAAATCCTATTTTTGTTCAGGCTTAATACCCTTTTTAAAGTAACAGGTAAAAAATATGCAAAAATCAAAATTGATAATCGTTGTTCCTTGTTATGACGAACAAGAAATGCTTGACTATACAACCCGTGAATTGTCGTCTATAATAGCACGTTTAAAAAATGCCGGTAAGATTGGCGAGGGAAAAATCCTTTATGTGGATGACGGCAGTAAAGACACTACATGGAGTTTGATAGAAAAGCATTCAAAAGAATGTGAAGAGGTTTGTGGCTTGAAACTGGCCCATAACGTTGGTCATCAAAATGCTCTGTGGGCAGGTTTGGAGTGGGCGTCTGTAAATGGCGATGTGTCGGTGTCTATAGACGCAGACTTGCAGGATGATACAAATTGCATTGATGAAATGATCAACCTGTATAACAAAGGAGCGGATATCGTATACGGAGTAAGGAATGAACGAAAGACAGACTCTGTTTTCAAACGTCAGACAGCATTGTTTTTCTATCGTCTGGTTCGTAGCATGGGCGAGGAGATGATTTATAATCATGCCGATTTCCGTCTGATGAGCCAAAGAGCGTTGAAAATACTAATGGCGTATCCTGAGCGTAATATATTCCTGCGCGGCATAGTTCCCAAAATAGGTTTAAGTACGGCATGTATATATTACGATCGCAAGGAACGTCTGGCAGGAAAATCCAAATACCCTCTCTCAAAAATGATGGCTTTGGCAATGGATGGAATAACGTCTTTTTCTTTGCGCCCCTTGCAATGTATTTCCATTGCAGGCATCTGTATGATATTCCTGTCGTTTATAGCCATTATCTATGTGTTGTTTAATTATAATCTCGGACATGTGGTGTGGGGATGGAGTTCCATTCTTATATCTATTTGGCTTATCGGAGGCGCAATGTTGCTCTCATTGGGAGTGATTGGCGAATATGTCGGAAAAATATATCGTGAAGTAAAGCGTCGTCCCCGTTACTTTGTCGAGAAAATAGTAGATGGAGACAAGGAGAAATCTTTAGGTAAAGATTGGTAAAGATAAATAGAATATGTTTAAGAGAAATCTCCAGAATTCACCTGCACTTATGAATTCTGGAGATTTTTAATATTGCTTATTGGGCTTTCTTTTCAAATCTGTACATGAAGACTGGTGCTTTGGTGTCACAGCTTTTCTTTTCACTTCGGTATACTTCCTCAAACTGATAGTCTGAATGGCGTTGTGCAAACGGTTCATAATCGTGAGCCCCGATAAGCAGATAGCCGTTTTTCGGTTTTTCTATTTCAAACTGCAATACCCGGTTGCCCAAGTAAAAGTTTATCGTAAAAAATCTCATCATATCTGAAGATATATAACCGTATATGTTGCCTTCTGGAACTTTTTCCTGAATGGCTTCAGCAATGGGCTTATCTGATTTGGCATTCAATATTTCCGGTAAAATAACCCCGTCTAATGAGATATATATGGTAAAGATGATGCCCATAACAGGATACAGTATCGGATGTCTCTTCCGGACACATCTGATAAATACACATGTTGCTATAAGCGGGAGCAATGTGTATAACCAGTGTATGGCATCAATCGGAGTCGTTTCAATGATATTGATAATTTGTCCGAAGCTTGAATTCGATAGTGATGGCGTGAGCTTATTTGAAACAAAGCCTCCTTTAATCAGGAAAAATGCAATGATGAGGAGTATGCCGGCAATAGCCAGAATTTGTCCGTACAGTTTCCATATTCTTTCCTTTTTATGGATCAGATAATAGATGAATTCCGCTATAAAATAAGCCATAAACGGATAGACAGGCAGGAGGTATGTACTTCGTTTGCTTTTTGGAATGCAGTAAAAGATAAAAATGAGAATAATACTCAGAAAGGTAAACAGCCGTGTGCTGTCTATTGTTTTAATGTAATTTTTAAATGCATTCCACAAATGCTTTGGTTTTTTCCAGGTCTTCAGATTCTTTATGGACATAGGCAATGCCAGCAATGCGAGTAGCGTATATGGCACATAACCGGACAATACCGTCAAGAAATTGTAATGAAAACCGTGTTCATGAGAACTATAACTCATTTTCCCTATAAAGCGGCCGAAGTTCTCTTCCATGGCGAGTGAAAGGAAATTGTCACCTCCCTGTTGGTATGCTGCAATATACCATATAGCGGGCAGGATGCACGAGATAATGCCTATTGATATAAGCTTTCCCGCAACCGATATAAAAGAACGGCCTTTTATAAGGAGAAATACTCCTGTCACCAGGCAGGGGAGTATAATGCCTACCGGTCCTTTAGTCAGTGTAGCACATCCCATCCATATGACAGCCCAGAGGGGAATGCCTTTCTCATGTTGTTCATACCATTGATAAAACTGTAATAAGGCGGCTACAATGAATAAGGTAAGCACCATGTCGACACGACATGTCCATCCGCCTCTGTGTACTTCAAAAGCCGTCATTGTTATTAACGCAGTCAGCAATCCCAGTCTATTTCCCTTGCGTCTGGCATAAAACAGGTAAATGCATAAAGTCATTATAATCATGGCTATGGCAGAGGGCATGCGTGAAGTATATTCCGTAACCTGACCGCTTATTTGTGATACGGCTGCGATGCACCAGTGGAAAAAAGGAGGCTTGTATGCGATATCCCCGCCATTGTTTACCGGTAATATCCAGTTGCCAGTATCTATCATGGAGTATGCAACGACAGCTTCTCGAGGCTCTCCTTTACTTTGAAACAAACTTTCACCTAGAAATGGGAAGACTGTTAAGATGCAAACAGCAATTAATACAATAAAAAGTTTCTTGTCTTTCATTCTTTTTGTGAATAATATGATATAAATGTTTGTATTTTTATTTTCAGGATACAAATATAGTAAAAGGCGAGTGCAGAGTCAAAACGGGAACATTAGTTTTAGGGTCTAGCTTAAGCAGGTTATCTCTATAAGAAAAAGAAGAGTAAAAAACTGTCTGTGCTTTTGTGCAGTATAACGTAAAATACGAGTGGCGTGATTTCATAAAGAATCATGAATTTAATGCTATTCATCCAGATGAAACTTTAGCCTGTTTGTACCCGGATATTTTCGGTAAGACAAACCGTTATTTCTTGGTTTTAAAATGAAAAACCTCTGGAATAATATTGGTATATTTGCCACATTGAAAGATGAAATAGTATATTGTTATATGGTGAAGACTATAAAATTGCGCAAAGGGCTTGACATAAACTTAAGAGGAAAGCCTTCTGCCAGACTGTTTGAGATACCGCAAGCAGATGCCTATGCGCTGATGCCTGATGATTTTGTTGGGGTAACGCCGAGAGCGGTAGTAAAAGAAGGGGAGAGTGTCAAGGCCGGGACCGCTCTGTTCATTGATAAGAATCATCGGGAAGTAAAATTTGTGTCTCCTGTAAGCGGAGTTGTCTTGGGAGTAGACCGGGGTGAGCGAAGAAAGATTCTGACTATTCGGGTTAGGCCTGATAAAGAACAGTCGTATGTTGATTTCGGTAAAAAAGAGGTCGCTAATCTTACGGCAGACGAGGTAAAGCTTGCTTTAATGGAAGCAGGTATCTTTGGCTTTATTAAGCAACGCCCCTATGATGTGGCTGCCGGACCGGAGAACAAACCGAAAGCTATATTTATATCTGCTTTTGACTCCAAGCCTCTGGCTCCTGATTTTGATTTCATATTAAAAGATCAGGAAGCTGATTTTCAGACAGGAATTGATGCATTGGCAAAATTGGCTCCTGTTTATTTGGGAGTAAGCGTTAGACAGCATTCTTCTGTTTTAAATAACATGCAACATGCCACCGTGACTTTGTTTGATGGCCCTCATCCGGCAGGTAATGTAGGAGTGCAGATTCATCATGTAGCTCCTATTAATAAAGGTGAAGTTGTGTGGACTTTAGGAGCCGAAGAAGTCTTGTTTGTAGGCCGTTTGTTTAATCTTGGGCATGTGGATTTCACAAGAACGATTGCTTTAACCGGTTCTGAAGTAAAGGATCCGGCATATTGCAAAGTCATTTTAGGAATCCGGCTGGTTTCACTGCTCAATAATCGTGTAGTTGACGATAAGCCATTGCGTATTATAGATGGAAATGTGCTTACTGGATGTCCGGTTTCTGATAAGGCTTTTTTGGGAGCTCATTCAACTCAGGTTACGGTAATTCCTGAAGGATCTGACGTAAATGAAATGTTCGGATGGATTATGCCCCGATTTAAAGATTTCAGTGTTAGCCGCTCATATTTCAGCTGGTTGTTTGGCAAGAAGAAAGAATACGTACTTGATGCGCGTGTAAAAGGGGGCGGGCGTCATATGATTATGTCGGGCGAATACGACCGGGTATTGCCTATGGATATTCTTCCTGAGTTTTTGATAAAAGCGATTATTGCCCGTGATATTGACCGCATGGAAGCATTAGGCATTTACGAGGTGGCACCCGAAGATTTTGCGTTATGTGAATTTGTTGATTCATCAAAGCTGGAATTGCAGCATCTTGTGCGTGAGGGGCTCAATGCCTTACGTGCAGAGATGTGTTAGATTATGGTATAAAAAGCAATATATTCATGAAGTCATTAAGAAATTATCTGAATAAAATAAAACCGGATTTTGAACCTGGCGGAAAATATCATGCTTTTCGTTCAGTCTTTGAAGGCTTTGAGTCTTTCTTGTTTGTTCCGAATACGACATCGAAAACCGGAACAAATATTCACGATGCAATAGACAGTAAACGGATAATGTCTGTTGTAGTGATCGCTTTGATTCCAGCATTGCTGTTTGGGATGTATAATGTAGGCTATCAGCATTATTTATATACAGGTGCAGCCGGAGGCTTTTGGGAAATGTTTTTTTATGGCTTGTTGGCCGTATTGCCAAAGATTGTTGTGTCATATGTAGTCGGACTGGGTATTGAATTTATGGTGGCACAATGGAAGCGTGAGGAAATACAGGAAGGTTTTCTTGTATCGGGAATTCTCATTCCAATGATTGTCCCCGTTGATTGTCCGTTATGGATATTGGCTGTGGCAACCGCATTTTCTGTGATCTTTGCAAAAGAAGTCTTTGGTGGAACCGGAATGAATGTGTTTAATGTGGCATTGATTACCCGTGCGTTCCTCTTTTTTGCATATCCTGCCAAAATGTCGGGCGAATCTGTATGGGTAGCTTCCGATAGTATTTTCGGACTGGGAAAAACCGTTGACAGCTTGACTGCTGCAACTTCGTTAGGGATTGCTTCGGCGGCAAAAGCTACAGATGCCTATCCGGCATTTTCATGGGATATGGTTACCGGGCTGATACCCGGTTCTGTTGGTGAAACAAGTGTAGTCGCTATTCTGATAGGTGCCGTTATTTTATTGTGGAGCGGCGTTGCCAGTTGGAAAACAATGCTGTCGGTGTTTGTAGGAGGTGCATTTATGGCATATATCTTTAATGAATTCGGTCCGGAAACAGCAATGGCACATATGCCATGGTATGAGCATCTTGTACTTGGAGGCTTCTGTTTTGGAGCCGTATTTATGGCAACGGATCCTGTGACATCAGCCCGTACGGAACCAGGCAAATATATTTATGGGTTCTTGATTGGTGCGATAGCCATTATTTTCCGTGTTTTGAATCCTGGTTACCCGGAAGGAATGATGATCGCAATATTATTGATGAATATATTTGCTCCGTTGATTGACTATTGTGTAGTGCAGCGTAATATTTCAAGAAGAATGAACCGTATAAAATAATGGAGGAATATGGCTACAAAGGAATTTATATGTAAGATATGTGGCTATGTCCACAAAGGAGGTTCGGTTCCGGTCTCATGTCCGGTATGCAAGGCTCCGCAGTCTGAGTTTGAAAAACAGAAAACGGATTCCGTACTTCCTGAAGAACAGAAGCCTGTTTCTGAAAATCCTGTTGATGAAAAACAGGCAAAACCTTCATCAGAAAATAAGAAAAGCGGAACAAGAAAGTTCAGATGCAAGGTCTGTGGCTATATCCATGAAGGTGATTCCGTACCGTCAATATGTCCTGTCTGCAAGGCCCCGCAGTCAGAATTTGAGGAGATAGGAGGTGCCAAGAAGAAAATGGATACCAACAGTAATGCATATACAATTGTTTATGCAGCTGTAATGGCTATTGTCATTGCTTTTTTGTTGGCTTTTGTCAATTCGTCTTTAAGAGATAAACAGACTGAGAATGTAAAGATGGATACTAAGAAGCAGATATTGGCTGCACTTCATATAAATGACGTGAAAAATGTGAATGAGGAATATGCCAGATATGTGAAAGCGGACATGCTGATGGACGAGGAAGGAAAACTTGGGGAAAAAATACCGGCTTCGGAATTTGTGACTTCTTACGAAAAAGAGGCTAAGGAACATTCACGTTTACATGTATTTGTCTGTGCAGTGGACGGTGAGACCAAATATGTGATTCCTGTATATGGGACGGGCTTATGGGGAGCCATTTGGGGATATGTGGCATTGAATGCTGATAAGGATTCTGTTTATGGCGTATATTTTTCACATGCCAGTGAAACTCCAGGTCTGGGTGCTGAAATTGCTGCTGAGCCTTTCATGAATAAGTTTGTTGGAAAGAAGGTGCTGGAACAGAGTAGCATTGCTTTGGGAGTAGTAAAAAATGGAAAAGTTGAAAAGGAAGACTATCAAGTGGATGGTATTTCTGGAGGTACCATCACTTCTGAAGGCGTAAATGCCATGTTGAAGAGTTGTTTGAGTAATTATGTCCAGTTTTTAACGGCAAAATAAGAGGAGACAAGAATATATATGAGCAGTTTATTCTCAAAGAAAAATAAAGAGTTTTTATTAGCACCGTCAGGAATGAATAATCCGGTAACGGTGCAGGTATTGGGCATTTGTTCGGCATTGGCTGTAACGGCAAAGCTGGAACCGGCAATTGTCATGGGGTTGTCTGTTACTGTGATAACGGCATTCTCGAATGTTATTATTTCGCTGTTGCGTAAAACCGTCCCTAACCGTATACGCATTATTGTGCAGCTGGTGGTTGTAGCGGCTTTGGTTACTGTTGTAAGTGAAATATTGAAAGCTTTTGCTTATGATGTCAGTGTGCAGCTTTCAGTATATATCGGTTTGATAATCACCAACTGTATTCTGATGGGGCGTTTAGAGGCTTTTGCCATGACAAACGGAACTTGGGAGTCTTTCCTTGACGGGATTGGCAACGGATTGGGCTATGCCAAGATTCTTATAATTGTGGCATTCTTTCGTGAACTTTTTGGATCCGGATCTGTCTTGGGATTCCAGATTATTCCCTCATCTGTTTATGAGGCCGGATATCTGAATAACGGATTGATGCTTATGCCTCCTATGGCATTGATAATAGTGGCGTGCATTATATGGTATCAACGTAGCAGACATAAGGAATTGCAGGACAAGTAATTTTTAGTAAAAGAATAATACCATTACAATATGGAACATTTCATTGGTTTGTTTGTTCGTTCGATATTTGTCGACAACATGATATTTGCATTCTTTCTTGGAATGTGTTCTTATCTGGCCGTTTCCAAAACCGTAAAAACAGCTGTGGGATTAGGTATTGCCGTAACCTTTGTATTGGTTGTTACGCTACCTGCCAATTATCTGCTTCAGACAAAGGTTCTGGCAGCCGATGGCATATTTGGAATAGATTTGAGTTTTTTGAGTTTTATCCTTTTTATAGCAGTTATTGCGGCCATCGTACAGTTGGTTGAAATGATAGTTGAACACTTCAGCCCTTCACTTTATGCCTCATTGGGTATATTCCTTCCGCTTATTGCTGTAAACTGTGCCATAATGGGTGCTTCTCTCTTTATGCAGCAACGCATACTGAAAGGTGAGAGCGATCCGCAATATATTGGTGGAGTGGCCGATGCAATATCTTATGCGTTAGGTTCAGGCATTGGCTGGATGCTGGCAATTGTCGGATTGGCTGCAATCCGTGAAAAAATGGCTTATTCAGATGTACCTGCTCCGTTACGCGGTCTGGGAATAACATTTATTGTCGTGGGTCTGATGGCAATGGCATTTATGTGTTTCTCTGGCCTGAAAATTTAAAGAAAAGAAATAAAGACATGGAAATACATTTGATATTAGGCGGAATTGGAGTCTTTCTGACTGTAATGCTTGTATTGGTTGTTGTATTGTTGGTGGCAAAAAGATATCTGGTACCTTCGGGATCTGTAAAACTTACCATCAACGGGAAGAATACATTGGAAGCAGAATCTGGTTCGTCTTTGTTGAGCACATTGGCAGTAAATGGTGTTTTTCTGCCTTCTGCATGCGGAGGAAAAGGCTCGTGTGGACAGTGTAAATGTCAGGTACTTGAAGGTGGAGGAGAGATTCTTCCTTCAGAGGTTGGTCATTTCAGCCGTAAGCAACAACAGGAGCATTGGCGATTGGGATGTCAGGTGAAACTAAGAAATGATATGAGCATTAAGGTTCCTGAATCAGTAATGGGCGTTAAGGAATGGGAATGTGAAGTGATATCAAACAAGAATGTGGCGACTTTCATCAAGGAATTTATTGTGGCATTGCCTCTCGGAGAGCATATGGATTTTATACCTGGATCATACGCGCAAATAAAGATCCCCGCTTATACGATGGACTATGATAAAGACATTGACAAACTTTTGATTGGCGAGGAATATCTTCCTTCATGGAAGAAATTTGGGTTGTTTGGTTTGAAGTGTAAAAACGATGAGCCCACAATTCGTGCATATTCCATGGCAAACTATCCTGCCGAGGGTGACCGTATTATGCTTACAGTGCGTATTGCCACACCTCCTTTCAAACCAAAACCTCAGGCTGGCTTCATGGATGTGATGCCAGGTATTGCTTCATCATATATCTTTACGTTAAAACCGGGAGATAAAGTGATAATGAGTGGTCCTTATGGCGATTTTCATCCGATATTTGATTCTGATCGTGAAATGATGTGGATTGGAGGTGGAGCCGGTATGGCTCCGTTACGGGCACAGATTATGCATATGACCAAGACTCTGAATACAACGAACCGCAAGATGTCTTATTTCTATGGTGCACGCGCTCTCAATGAAGTATTTTATTTGAATGACTTCCTGGAGCTGGAAAAAGAGTTCCCGGACTTTTCATTCCATTTGGCACTTGACCGTCCGGATCCTGTAGCGGATGCTGCAGGCGTGAAATATACGCCGGGATTTGTTCATCAGGTTATTTATGAAACTTATCTGAAAGATCATGAGGCACCGGAAGATATTGAATATTACATGTGTGGTCCTGGACCGATGAGCAAGGCTGTCGGAGGAATGCTTGACAGCCTGGGCGTTCCATCGGAGAATCTGATGTTTGATAATTTTGGAGGATAAATATTAAATTCTTATTCCAGACTCACGTCCTCTTTATTATTATGTTTGAAACGGCAATAAAATAATAGGCCGATATGTTTTGATGCTTGTCTTTAGTAACTTCTACGGTTTTTCTTTAATAAACCTGATACAAAACGAATGGTTAATTATTGTGAATGGGGGGGGGTATTGATGTTACTATAAAATATATACCTTTACAGCGTGTATTGATAAATCCGTGGGGAGGGGAAATAAAGCGGGATCACCCGGCTCTTTACGGTAAGTGAATTATAGAACCCGCCTTAATAGTTACGAAAATTTCTAATATGAACAGGAATGATTTACGATCGAAAAGTATGGATTTGCTGCGTTTCCCTCTGGCTGTGGTAGTGTTGACTATTCATACTTTTGGTATGATACAAGGGGAGTCCGTCTCTTTGGAGAATTTCCCGGTTACAGTAGAAATAAACCATTTTATAAATGGTTTCCTTGGAGGACAAAGTGTGCCGATTTACTATTTTATTTCCGGTTTCGTGTTCTTCGGGGGGGGGTAATTTAACGAAAGAAAAATACTTACATAAACTAAGGAACAGGGTGAAATCTTTGCTGATACCTTACCTGATATGGAATATGGTATATGTATTGATAAGGTTATTTCTGCAACTCTCTTCTCTTTTCCCAAATCATATTTTTTTGCATAAAACCCGGTTGAATTTTAGCCTGTCGGCAATATTGGAAACCTTTTGGGATAATTCAAAAGGTATATTTTGCGAACCTGCGACTGCAAATGAAATAGTTTTTAACGGATATATTTATCCTGCGGATGGACCTTTATGGTTCGTAAGAGATTTGATGATAGTGGTATTGTGCACGCCTCTGCTCTATTGGATATTAAGGCATACACGCTGTTATTTTGTGCTGATGCTGGGTGTTTTATGGTTTGTTTTAACTTATTGGAATTTAGAGCATATTTACCAGCTGCTGACTGCGTTCTTTTTCTTCTCATGGGGAGCATATATGAGTGTGAACACAAAAGATATGATGCATGAATTCGGCCGTTTTTTCAAAATATCCATGTTGATCTATCCTCTGTTAGCCTTGCTGTTCGTTCTGTCAGTGCATTATTTCCCGGATTTTTCCGGTACAATAAAAAGATTGAACGTTATTGCCGGTTTGTTCTTTGCCTATAATATATCCTCATGGTTATTAACCCGACATGTTTGTAAGGTCAGCCCTTTCCTTGCATCTTCCAGTTTCTTTATTTATGTAGCCCATAATTTGATGTGTATAGGACTTGTAAGATTTTTCCTTTTCATGTTTCGTCCTGCTACTGATTTTGGGATGCTTTCAATTCTTGTGTCTGCAATTGTCATTATAGTGGCGATACTTTTGTTAGTATTCTATTTTTTAAGACGTTATACGCCAAGACTATTGAACGTGATTGCCGGAAGAAGATAAGAAGATTGCCGCAAAGGCAGTTGCAATGCGTTGAATTATATCCTTTGTAAAGAAGTTGTATATGGCTGAAAGGTTACATATCTTCTTGTTTGTTGCGAAGCTATGCGAAACGTTCTTCACTTTTCCAACTGAATGCGGTTTTTATTCTGCCAAGATGGCAGCCTGACAGTCTTGCATCTTCTTTGTTTGTCAGTAATATAGACTTTATATCCCATTTTTGTGTCAGTTTTTGTTTTGGCACGGTTTTGGCATAAAGGATTGTGTCATGTTAAAAAGGCATGGCGGTAATATTGAAGGAAATAGTTAAGTAATAACAAATTTAAAAAAATAGAACTATGAATGTAAAACCGTTAGCAGACAGAGTGCTCGTTCTTCCTGCACCTGCAGAGGAAAAAACAATTGGTGGAATCATTATTCCTGATACTGCAAAGGAAAAACCGTTGCAAGGTAAGGTTGTTGCCGTTGGTAAGGGAACAAAAGACGAAGAGATGGTTTTGAAAGTGGACGATGTAGTGCTCTATGGTAAATATTCTGGCACAGAAGTTGAGTTTGACGGAACCAAATATCTGATTATGCGTCAGAGTGATGTATTGGCAGTTTTAGGCTAATTTCAGACAATAATGAAAAGTTTAACAATTTAAAATTAGAAAGCAATTATGGCAAAAGAGATATTATTCAATATTGATGCGCGTGACCAGCTTAAGAAAGGTGTAGACGAATTGGCTAATGCAGTGAAAGTAACATTGGGCCCGAAAGGACGTAATGTGATTATTGAGAAGAAATTCGGTGCTCCTCAGATTACTAAAGATGGTGTTACTGTAGCAAAGGAAATTGAATTGAGTGATGCTTTCCAGAACACAGGAGCTCAATTGGTAAAATCCGTAGCTTCAAAAACCGGTGATGATGCAGGTGATGGTACTACTACGGCTACTGTATTGGCTCAGGCTATTGTGGGTGTTGGCTTGAAGAATGTTACAGCCGGGGCAAATCCGATGGATTTGAAAAGAGGTATTGATAAAGCTGTTGCAAAGGTTGTTGAAACAATCAAGAATCAGGCTGAGAAAGTAGGTGACAACTATGATAAGATAGAGCAGGTTGCTACCGTTTCGGCCAACAATGATCCTGTTATTGGTAAGTTGATTGCCGATGCCATGCGCAAAGTTTCTAAAGATGGTGTAATCACTATTGAAGAGGCTAAGGGTACAGACACTACAATTGGTGTTGTAGAGGGTATGCAGTTTGATCGTGGCTATTTGTCTTCATACTTTGTAACCGATACTGAGAAAATGGAATGTGTAATGGAAAGTCCATATATCTTGGTATACGATAAGAAGATTTCTAACCTGAAAGATTTCCTGCCTATTTTGGAACCGGCAGTACAGAGTGGACGTCCTTTGCTGGTAATTGCTGAGGATGTTGATAGTGAGGCTTTAACCACATTGGTTGTTAACCGTTTGCGTTCTAACTTAAAGATCTGTGCTGTAAAAGCTCCGGGATTTGGTGATCGTCGTAAAGAAATGCTTGAGGATATCGCAGTTTTGACGGGTGGTGTTGTTATCAGTGAAGAGAAAGGTTTGAAACTGGAACAGGCTACTATCGAAATGTTGGGTAGTGCAGACAAGGTAACTGTTACAAAAGACAATACTACCATTGTTAAGGGTGCCGGTGCAAAAGAAAATATCCGGGAACGTATCAATCAGATTAAGGCACAAATCAAGACTACCACTTCTGACTATGACAGGGAAAAACTTCAGGAACGTCTTGCTAAATTGTCGGGTGGAGTAGCTGTTCTTTACGTAGGTGCTGCTTCTGAAGTTGAGATGAAAGAAAAGAAAGACCGTGTAAACGATGCTTTATGCGCTACACGTGCTGCTATTGAAGAAGGTATTGTTCCGGGTGGCGGCGTAGTTTACATTCGTGCTATTGATGCTTTGGATGGTCTGAAAGGAGACAATGCGGATGAGACTACCGGTATTGAGATTATCAGACGTGCCATTGAGGAGCCGTTGCGTCAGATTGTGGCAAATGCCGGTAAGGAAGGTGCGGTAGTTGTTCAAAAGGTTTGTGAAGGAAAAGGCGACTTCGGTTACAATGCACGTACTGATGTTTATGAAAACTTGTATGCTGCAGGTGTGGTAGATCCGGCAAAGGTAACTCGTGTTGCTTTGGAAAATGCCGCTTCGATTGCCGGTATGTTCCTTACTACTGAGTGTGTAGTTGTTGAGAAGAAAGAAGATAAGCCCGAAATGCCTATGAACCCGGGTATGGGAGGCATGGGTATGTAATATAATCTTTTTCCGATAAATAAATGAATGGCTGAACCGTTAACGGTTCAGCCATTTTTATGCATTTAGAAAAAAATTTCATAAAGCCATGCACCCGGCCTGTCTGGGAGCGGGTTCCATGACATGGTTCGTCATGTCCCGTTGTTATGGAAGGACATGCTTAGAGAATTATTTCCCGTGCGGGGATGCATGATTGGCACCTTGTTTCCGGATTTGTACTTCCTGTGTTTCTTGTCTTTGCCGATGCTTCGGGCTTCAGGCTCATGAGCGGAACAGATTTTTTCATGGCTGTCGTGCTTTTACGGAAGGACAGTCTTTCGTTGCGTCCGCAGTCTTCCGGCTGCCTTGAGAGCCTTGTCCCGATTTCTGGCGGTTCCGACAGACGCGTTTCAAGACAAGGGATCGGATCCGGTGAGGAGGAAGTCCTGTGTCTTCCTCGCCGGCACGGCAGCGAAAGATTGAAAGAACTGGAACATAACATTGCGGAGTTGCATCAGAAGATTGCTAGACGGGACACTTGTTTCCAAAGACGAGGAAATATTACGATTGAGCACCATTCTTGAAAAGCATTCCACTGGTTTCCGTTGCTCAATGGATGTTGAAAAAAATGGGAAAGATGTGTTATGCCATTGGTTTTATCAAAGATATGATAAACAGTCTTTTGACAAAGAAAGAAGCCATCAGATGCAATGGAAAAATCTATTCCGAAGAGCATAAACGAAAATTTGAAATCAAAAATGATACTTTTAAGGGTGAGAAAAGTTCTGTTGATGATAATAAATTGGTGCTGACAATAAACAGACAACCAATAGGCGAATGGTTCAAAGAGCAATGGGAGAAATTAAGGCGAGGTTTACAACAGCAGCGGAAAAACCAAGAAAAAGTAGAAGATTTAGAATGTGAAAGTATCAAGAACAGGGCCATTGAGCAGCTAAAAGCCGGTAAGCCCTTGTTGGGGAAAGGATGGAGCCTTTGCTCCCTTGTTGGAGAGTATTTTAAATGCCGCCCTTGAAGGCGGGATGGATGCCCATCTTTCCGATGACGGGCGCATGAGTGGCAACCGCCGTAACGGC
>CAYUIJ010000057.1:0-11014 GCA_964444735.1 uncultured Bacteroides sp.
ATAAATCTCTGTAATTTTAGCCTCTGTGAACATAGTGATAACCGCTTAAATGTTATAATTAGCACTATAAATTTAATGCTTTTATCGCTATGTTCCTAATATTCAGCATATTATTTTGAACCTTATTTCGAACTCACGTTAAATAAAATGTTTTTAAGGAGTGACTATTTAATGAATATCCCTCTGTAATATTCCTCAAAAAAAATAAGATGGCATATGAAGTTGACAGACTAATAGTCATCTCATGTGTCATTTTTATTTATTGATCCGGTAAAACTCAAAAACAGCATAGAAATCTTTCCGAATCCCAATAGATACGTGTTTCGGAAAGTTTTTTAATGCGTCCGGAAACAAGTTTACCCAGCATTCCTGCGGTGTTCCGTACATCGCACAGCCGGAACATTCAAGACACAGATGTTTTGACAATTCCATCGTGAATATGCCCGGATCTATCGCCGCGTACTGTCTCTTCTCCAAAAAGCCTTGTATAAACGTACAAATAACAATTGACTCTCAACTTATCTTGTTTTGAATTCGTCCAGCTCACGTTATTTTAGATGGAAATCCAAACGGGTTGCGTTTGCTGACCAATGAGGCAAAATAATTTTCCGACTTGCACTTGCCTACAATGCGGACAGCCTTGTTATGAGATATGAATACGGGAATTTGTTCCAACGGGTGCAGTTCCGTATCCCGTGAAATTCCTTGGACATTTGTAACGTTGCAGTCTCCGTTGTGTCCTGCATTCCATAGCATGTAATTGACACTACCGCTGACGTTTGCCACAGAAAAGCAATCCTTGCCGTTTACATAATCGAATATGTCTGATTCTTCTGTCTGACATCATATCCTCCTTGAAAGAATTCGGTCCCTTGTCTCTGGCAAACCATCTGGAAAGCATAATCATGGAAAAGAACTGAGGGTTTATCCGCTTGACAGCATCAACGAACAGATTGTAGACCGCTTTTGCGCCTGCCGCTCCACCTCCATCCATTTGCTGATATGGAGGATTCCCCACTATCGCGTTGATTTGCATGTTTTTCAGCTTTGAAGTTCCAAAAGGCTGACACTATGCCAGCAGTTTGAATGCTGCGGCATCCAGCACGAATGTCCGCGCACAATCCAACATCTTGCATCCTCCGAATTCGATAGGATCTCCGAATTTTATGTTCATGTACTTGTCGTAGTATGCCTGTATTGTATGCCCGAATATCTGCTTTTTCCTCTGGATCGGGAACATTCCGCCGAGAGAGTTCCTGACATAGAGGGAATCGTCTTTCATTTCATGAATATCAGCCCATACGCATGAACCGCACATGTTTTTGCCTCCCCTGTAGAATCCACAGCAAGACAAAAGTTTAAGGCCTTCACGGCTGTCTGGCATTGCGTTTATTTTTCTACATACCGATTTCATATCCTTCTCACTCTTATCAATACCGGCATCGTT
Source organism: uncultured Bacteroides sp. (assembly GCA_964444735.1). Taxonomy (GTDB): domain Bacteria; phylum Bacteroidota; class Bacteroidia; order Bacteroidales; family Bacteroidaceae; genus Phocaeicola_A. The sequence goes on from CAYUIJ010000057.1 coordinate 1,448, forward strand.
GTAAAGCCATTCGCTCGGAATCCCGGCATGTGTGAATATTATTTCATTGTTCATTAAAAATGCGATACTGAACAGTCCCCTGTTTTCATTGAACATATCGTGTATGACTTGGTGATATTTGTACATATGTCTGCAATGATAATCAGACAACGAATAATAGTAATCTGAAAAATAAGGCAAATCATGATTGCCCAACAACAGTACGACCTTATTGGGATTGCTTTCTCTGAACCTGATTACATCCTTGAAATTATCGACCGCTTCACTGTTGCTGATGCCTTCAAAATCATACGGATCAAGATAGTCGCCTAAAAACACTATCTTGCTGAAACTGTCTATATCCTTGCACGGTTCCGTCCAAAACTTTCTGCCATGTATGTCAGGTACAACCAAAACATTGTCGCTGATGTTTTTCATATCGAATGTTTTTTGTTTTCAAGAAATCTTAACAAGGCGGATGCCGCTCCGCAAGTAAGCACAAACTCCGCCTTGGCACGTACTTAGGCACAACTCCTGTATTCATAGCGGTTCTCAACAGGCATCCATATCCATGCAGTTTTTTCCCGTGTGGATTCCCGTCCAGGAGCTCATCGCCATCACCGGCCTCTGCTGATACAACATATTCTTTAAATTAATAATGCGCCATCTCTTTTATAGCATGGCTGTACTCTTCTGTAATCTCTTTCATTACTTCAGCAACATTTTGAAGATTTCTAAACAGCGAGGCTATTTGTCCTAGCTCCAGTTCGCCGTTTTCAAGATCCCCTTCAAAGATACCTTTTTTAGCGCGTCCTTTTCCCAGAATTCCGCGTAATTCATCAGCTGATGCCCCTCTGTTTTCGGCTTCTTCTATGAGATCCCTGAAAGTTCCCTTTACCAGACGGGTGGGAGACACTTTCTTCAGCAAAAGTCTGGTATCGCCTTCGTTCAGCCGCAGACAATGGCTCTTAAAGGCCGGATGCGCGGAACTTTCTTCCGTCAATGCAAAGCGTGTGCCAATCTGTACACCTTCTGCTCCCAATGCCATAGCAGCCAGCATACCTCTTCCGGTACCTATTCCTCCGGCAGCTATCAGCGGAAGATCTGTTGCCTTTCTTACGGCCGGAATCAGACACATGGTTGTAGTCTCTTCGCGTCCGTTATGTCCTCCAGCCTCAAAACCTTCCGCTACAATGGCATCAACGCCGGCATCCTCGCACTTGCAGGCAAATTTAGAGGAAGATACCACATGTGCAACAGTCATGCCGTGTTCTTTCAGATACGGGGTCCATGTTTTCGGGTTACCGGCCGATGTGAATGCAATCCTTACATCTTCCTCAACAAGAATCCGCATGACACTTTCAATTTGCGGATACATCAAAGGAACATTCACTCCAAACGGCCTACAGGTAGCCTGCCTACATTTTCTTATATGTTCACGCAGTGTTTCCGGGTACATGGAACCGGCTCCCAGCAATCCGAGTCCGCCCGCGTTACTTACGGCCGATGCCAACTCCCATCCGCTGCACCAAACCATTCCTCCTTGTATGACAGGATGTTCAATATGAAAAAGCGATGTAATCCTATTCATGATTTCTTTGAGTTTTTACAAATATAAGAAGTCATTTCAACGTGAATGCCTGTAGTATCCTGATTCATTCTTTTTTTAATGTTTTTTAGAAGTTTAGGCAGATAATTCCGTAAAGACTGATCTTAACTATATTCTTCTGTTGCGGACCAATGCACGCTATGGCTTGAAATAGTTCAATATGCCGGCCATAATGCGGGCACGGCTTTTTTCATCAGTGACGCTTTCGAACGGGAATCCCAGAATGAAAGTGCCGTAATCGTTCCCTTTATAAGAAATTCCGGCTCCCTGCCGGCTCCCTGTATATACAAAAGAACTGATAGCCGCCGATACCGGAACCATGCATGCCGGCGAGGGTACCGCATAACTTTTCTCATTCGCCTCACGACAGATATTGAAACGCGTGCCTGCACCGAAAATCTCGTTGCCGCCAGAATTCTGCAGACTGCCCGCAGGGACATATTTCAGCATATTGGTAAAGTTCCGGTCATTTTCCTTGTCAAGGTGCGATCCGCTGACAAACAGACAGCCTCCGTTTTGGCAATACCGTGTGAGACACTGTTTCATTTCTACAGAAAACGGCTGCAATTCAACTCCCAGTATCAAATCCGCCATCTTGTAGTCATTCATATTGACAAGACCGTTTTCAACGGCTTCATCGCTGCATGATACGAATGAGTATCCTCCGGCTGCCTGAATGGCCTTGCCGTGAATAAACGGATAATCAAAAGTATTGCCGGCTATAAGCATTCCCTCATAATTGGAATCGCTGTATCCCAATCCGTCTTCGCTCTCTTTTCCAATGCCCTGCTTGTCAAAACAAAGTTGGTCACCGCAATATTCCGCCGTACTCACATAAGGCACTCCGGGGTCGGTCCGCATGTCAAATCCCTGCATGCTGTACGTGTCAATTGTTGCCGGTCCGCTCAGGCGGTCAAAACCGTTTATGATAAGTATCGTGCCCTTGCTCCGTATGGCCTGGTATGCCGACAAAATCTCGGATGGAAAACTCTCACCTCCCCGATTTACGGCTGTAACCTTAAAACTGTATACAAGCCCCGGCTCAAGTTTTTTTGTAAAAGATGTCCCTTTTACCAGTTCTCCGTTGTCAAACCCTCCGTATCCTATACGGGTATATACGATATACTCACGTGGAGAAGCACTGGGCTCTGAAGGGTCACTGACCGGCTGCCACGAAAGTCTCACCGTATTTTTCCTGCCGGTAAACCGTATGGAGAAATGGCTTACGGGAAGAGGCTGTATCTCGTAATCACGGCCATGCATGACAGCCTCGTATCTGACAACGGACTTGTACATGGAGCGGGCTGCCGTAAACTTGAAACGGGGGTCATGACCCAGTTTCATATCGGCAAAGTTCTGGTGTGACAGCAGCTCAACGATAACTGAGGGGACAGCCGGCAAACGGGTCTCGCTGTAATTGCGGTTCCACATGGATCTTCGTGCCCAGTCTATACCGAATGCCGAGCTTATATCCCGCTGCAATCCGGTGAGCAGCATATCGGCAAAGTCGCGTGACGCATATCGTGAGATTCCGGCATTCAGTTTTCCGTCATTAAAACCGGTGGTGTAGATGCCCAATGTCCCGATCAGTTCGTTTCCCCTGTTGAATCCGGCATCACTGTGCAATGCCATGCAAAGGTCGAACGGGACCTTAAGACCTTCCTGTGCGGGATTGTATACCGATCCGCCCGACAGATAATTGACGATATTTGAGCGGGCATTAATATCATCGACATAATCGTTTTCTCCTCTCTTCCCGGAATATACGCCGTATGGCATTCCACTCCATTGTGCCTGATAGCGTGCACCCTCCAGATATCTGGGCATTCCGCTCGTACACATATCAGAGGCGGTATTTCCCCGCGCGATGTTGCCCATCCCTCCTCCAATCCGTACGGCATCGGCGCACACAATGCCTTTCTGCCCGCTTTGGTTGGTCAATACCACCATTCCGTAATCATTGCTTCCCTTATCAAACTCAAAAGTACCCAGATATACCCATGTGCCGCCTCCCATTTGCTGGTTTACAGAGAATTCGGTACATCCGCCTTTGTGAAAGACCTTATAATTGGCATCACTCACACTGCTGGGGAATGTCTGGTATGAAACGTACACGGCATATTTCCCTGTTTCGGGTATGTCTGGAATCCATTCGGCAAATGTTTCTTCCTTTTTCTTCTGCGCGGCAGAAACTATTCTTACACTTCCGTCATTAAACGGGTTCTGACCTTCGGTATAGTAAGTATGCAAATGCGCAAAACCTTTCCTGCTGCCTGTTTGCCATTGCTTCCGCCTGTTCTTCTCTTCGTAATAAATGCAGCCGGGAGCGTTCTTATCGTTGTCTACAATCACTTCATGAGGCTGCCAGTCACGCTCACGGGGAGTAAACACGACAGCTCCCGCATTCTGGAGCATGGGAATGAGAAAAGGTACTACAAACGATTGTGTAAACAGGTCTTCCGTAGTACAGAACAGGCTGGGACGCTGCCATTCCCATTCCTTGCGCATGTTTTTGAAATATCGTCCGTGACTCTGCCATAGCGCAATATGGCTTCCTTCCAGTCCCTTTTCTATTTTGCAGGGACGCGATATGTTTTTAACCCATTGTCCGCCTTTGTATTCAATGTCTTTCCATAACCGCCGCCTGTCTTGCTCACGCTTTTTCAGCAAATAATTTGAAATAAGATTTTCAATAGGCTGCCCATCGGCGTATACAGTTATCTTGTAGTAGTTTACAGGTCCGGGAAGAGATTGTCTGATATTCCGGTATATGGCTTTTACGTTCTCATTGGTGAATGGTTGATAACCGAAATTCATGCTGGGATAAATGTTTAATGTTCTTCGTTCATTGTCAATTTCAACCATATCCAAGCCGGTTTTTCCAATGTTTGCCTGTGAAGTGGAATAATTTAGAAAGAATTCTTTCAGCCTGCTCTCTACGTTTTTTTCCAGACTTTGCGCTTGCAGTGACTGGCATGTCATACACCACAGGATTGCAAGGAGTATGTATGAATGTTTCATGCTTTTGTGTCAGTTTATTTCACCGATAGTGAATTTTTCAGGATATTTTCCCTTGAATTTTTTGAAATACAGCTTTATTTCATGCATATCCCTTTCCAAGTTGCTGGAAGGAAAAAGCTCTTTCTCAACGGTGATGCATTTTGTCTGATAGTCTATTCCTGCCAATACAATAGGGATCTGCGCTTTCAATGCGATGTAATAAAATCCTTTTTTCCACTCTCCATTGGCCGACCGTGTACCTTCGGGCGTAATGGCCAAGTGGAATATTTTCCGTTTTTGCGCCTGCCTTACCATTTGGTCAACAAGTGAATTCCTTTTATTCCGGTTTACCGCGATTCCTCCGATTGACCGGAAAAAACTTCCCAACGGCTCGAAAAACCATTCCTTTTTCATCATAAAGAATGTCTTTCTTCCGATGGCTTCGTAAAAAAGTTTTCCGATGATCAAATCCCAATTGGTTGTATGGGGCGCGGCACATATAACATATTTGTCATAATCAGGGACGGAAATCTTATATTTCCATCCTAATATTTTGTGGTAGATAAAGCTGCAAATCGCCTTTCTCATGACAATTTTTCGAAAAACGTGCTTAAATCATTGATGATGTTTCCCGTTTCCTTGCTGTAAGATTCTTTAATCTTATTATATGAGCCTCTGATATTGCCCGGTTCCGGATGGCTTATACGCCTGAGGTGTTCGTCACGTGTGTCTATAATATGTTCCAGATGTCTGAACACTTCTTGACTGTATTCTTCTGAAAGGCTTTGATGAAGTATTATACAATTGTCTATCAGCATGTCCGCAATGCAGCTGATGTTTTTTTTCAAGTGCCTTTTATTTGCCATAACATTATTTTTAGTAAATGAGTCTGTCTGTTTGCGGTAAAGATATGGATTTTATTTTTATTTTTCAGAAAAATCAACGAAATTTGCTCACATCATAAGGAAAGTTAATATTTTAGTTTCTCAAATTTAAATACAATGAAAAAAATGCTAAGTGCTCTTCAACTTGCGAGAAAGGCTTATATGCCCAGATTGCCGAAAGGCTTGCAAGGAGCTATTGAAGTAAATGAGGAAGGTGCCACTGAACCGGCAGCGGATAAGGATGAGCTGAAAAGACTGTTTCCCAATACCTATGGCTTGCCCGTTCTGAATTTTGCGGAAGGATGTGAGAAAAAGGATTTTCCTGCGGTGAATGTTGGTATTTTATTATCGGGAGGGCCCGCGCCGGGCGGACATAATGTGATTTTCGGCTTATATGACGGGTTGAGATCCTTTAATAAAAATTGTCGTTTATATGGGTTCATATCAGGTTCAAGCGGCCTGATTAACCATCAGTATATGGAACTGACTGGCGATATTATAGATGAATACCGCAATACCGGCGGCTTTGACATGATCGGTACGGGACGTACCAAGCTGGAAACAACAGATCAGTTTGAACGTGGGTTGGATATCATGAAGGAACTCGGCATCAAGGCTCTGGTTATAGTGGGAGGCGATGATTCCAATACCAATGCCGCTACGCTGGCAGAGTATTATATGAAAGACGGAATACAGGTTATAGGCTGTCCGAAAACCATTGATGGTGATCTGAAGAACGAAGTGATTGAGATTTCCTTCGGTTTTGATACGGCTTGCAAGATTTATTCGGAAATCATTGGAAATATTCAGCGTGATTGCAATTCAACCCGGAAATACTGGCATTTCATTAAGCTGATGGGACGCTCTGCCTCACATATAGCTTTGGAATGCGCCTTACAGACCCGGCCAACAGTATGCATTATTTCGGAAGAAGTTGAGGCAAAAAACATGACGCTGGATGATCTGGTTGCCTATATAGCCGGAATTGTGGCAGAACGTTCGGCTACAGGTATGGATTATGGAACGGTGCTTGTTCCGGAAGGACTGATAGAATTCATTCCTGCCATGAAGAAACTGATTGCCGAACTGAACGAACTGCTGGCTGGCAGTCAGGAATTTGCCATGATTAAGCATCCGGCACAGCACAGCTGGATAATATCAAAGCTTTCGAAAGAGAATGCCGCCACGTATGCGAGTCTGCCGGAACGTTTTGCCAGTCAGCTGACACTCGACAGAGATCCGCACGGAAATGTACAGGTATCACTCATCGAAACCGAGATGCTTTTATCATCAATGGTTGGAATAAAATTGGAAAAATGGAAAGAAGAAGGGAAATATGCCGGTAAATTCGCGGCACAGCATCATTTCATCGGATATGAAGGACGCTGCGGATCTCCTTCAAATTTTGATGCCAACTATTGCTATTCTTTAGGATATACAGCGTCACGTCTTGTAGCTGCCGGAAAATCGGGCTATATGGCGGCTGTCAGAAACCTGACTGCTCCGGTCGAGGAATGGAAGGCTTGTGGCATTCCTCTGAGTATGATGCTGAATATTGAGCATCGCAAAGGAAAAGATTGTCCGGTTATCAAGAAAGCTTTGGTCGATCTTGAGGGAAAGCCTTTCAAGGCATTCGCGTCACAACGCGAGGAATGGGCAAGAGGAAACGCGTTCGTTTATCCCGGACCGATACAGTATTTTGGTCCGCCGGAAATATGCGATCAGCCTCCCAAGACACTGCTCTTGGAAAGAATCTAATGAATTTGTTCCTGTTCCGTCCTTCTTTTTGAAAAGGAAGGACGGAATAAAAAATGCATGTATGGTATCTAAAAATCCTATGAATGCAGCAAAGGCTTCCAAACGCAAGAAGGCTGATGTTTCTCAAAAAGCGGGTCTGGGAAATACCTCTCGCAGGAAGACTTCCGCAAATAGAAAAAAAACGGGGAAAAAGGGAAAAAGCAAGAGTAAAATATGGGAAGAGACACCCCGATGGCTTATATGGAGCGTAACGGCATTAGCAGCCGTGCTGTATCTTTTCTATATCTATAACAATGAGTTGAAACCTTACTTTTACCGATGGGATTTTGGCAATACCTACAGAGGACACCCGGTTGTGCATGGCATTGACATCTCACATCATCAGGGAGAGATAAACTGGAAAGATCTGGCAAAGGCCGGTCAGGAAGGATCCGGCATACATTTTGTGTTTATAAAAGCTACCGAAGGTTCAGACTGGCTGGATTCCACCTTTCAGAAAAACTTTGATGAGGCCCGTAAAAACGGTTTTATAAGAGGTGCCTATCATTTCTTCAGTAATACATCGCCGGCTGAAAAACAAGCCGATTTCTTTTGCAGCCAGGTAAAGCTTATGCCGAATGACCTGCCGCCGGTACTTGATGTTGAAACCAAGGGTGATTATAGTGAAGATTCTTTGCGCATTGAGGTGAAAAACTGGTTGCGCAAGGTTGAGGCGCATTTTGGTATAAAGCCTATTATTTACGCATCGCGCAAGATCAAGGAGCGTTACCTTACCGATTCCGTACTTGACAGTTATTCTTTCTGGATTGCCCATTATTATGCAGACTCGCTGACCTATGACGGAGAGTGGGCTTTCTGGCAGCACACAGACAGGGGGAGGCTGCCGGGAATAAAGGGAAGGGTAGACATGAATGTTTATAATGGCAGTCTGGAATCCTTGAAGAAACTGACGCTGGCCGGTGATACCCTTGTTTTCGCAAAATAAAGAAGCGGGAATCTGCGGCTTATATTGGCTATGATAATATCAAAAGGCTGCATTCCTTTGAGAAGAAAGGCATCACCGGGATAACCTGTCCAGGTTTGTCCCCTAATATATATTGTTACGCGTCAGTCATCCATGTCAATGGATGCCAGCGGATATGCTCCCGCATTGTGGCAAGAATAGCCATGACAGAGATTACGCATCCCATACCATGAACGGGTCTTCCTTTTAAATCGTCATCAAGCGGTTCACCAGGTATGAGACTGACAGTTTCGTGACATCCTGACGAAAAGCAGTGTCTGTAACCGTCTTTTTCCGTGAGTTCCGGGCATTCACAGAGTCCGAAAGGTTTCAGTCCGCCCTTACAGGCAAATTGTGACCGGATACTATGAAAATGAGGATTTATACAGTTAAACTGTGTTAAACGGGGGGGGGTAATAATAAAACGCTAACTTTGCAGAATAAAACGTCACGGACGGGCAGATAAAGGGTTTTGCTGCCCCGACTTGAGGCAACATAAAAGAAAGCTGGAAAGGAACTCAACACATGTTTCTGACCTGTCTACAAAAAAAAGAAAAAATAACAGCGTGGAACAATCTGCTCAAACTCATAACTTGTCTGTTTCAACTGATACTTGCGTTTGCCTGGGCATTATTGTCATTATGGCTATCGTCTGTTTCATCCTTGTACTTCAATACAAGAACAACGAAAAACTGGCGGCTAACCGCCGCATAGTTGAATACTTTCCCACTTTGGTTTCCACCCTTGGCGTGCTGGGTACGTTCTGGGGTATCACCAAAGGCCTGATGACTTTCGACACCTCTGACCTTGACCGGTCCATTCCGGGCCTGCTCGATGGCCTGAAGACTGCTTTCTTTACTTCGCTGGCCGGTATGACTGGTTCTATGTTTCTCTCTGCTTTCATCAACAAGAAACAGGACGAAAGAGACGGAGGCGTTTCCGACATCAACCAGGCTGCTGGAGAAATCACCAAGTCCGTAAAGGCGATGAGCGATGCCAATACCGAAACCATACGTTCTATCCAGCGGCAGCTTACTGAGCAGGAGGCTGACCGCAAAGCCTTTTACCGTACAGTGGGAGAGGTGATGTCCAAGATGCAGGACACACAGAAAACAATAACTTCCGCCATTGATTCGCTGGTGGTATTGCAACGCAGTCAGGAAAGCTCTCTTGCCGACCTTAAAGAAACCACAACACAACAAGCTTCCTCCATCAGCTCTGTGGCGCGGCATTCACAGGAGGTCAGTGAATACACGCGTCATCTCGGTGAGATTCTTGACGTTATTTCCGGCATGAGCGGAACGGAGGACGAGATTAACGAAAAGGCCGGCAGA
>CAYUIJ010000057.1:11024-15973 GCA_964444735.1 uncultured Bacteroides sp.
AAGAGATTATTCACGGTGAAGTCATTGAGATTGAGGATAACATGGCTAAGACCAACCAACTGTTGGAAAGCAAATTCGATGAGTTTACCGGACTGCTCAAAAAGAGCAATACGGAAGCTCTTGTGGAGGTGATGAAAAAAGTCACCGAGAAATTCCAAAAGCAGATGAATGCCCTTATCAACAAGCTCATCCAAGAAAACTTCGATCAACTCAACAAGTCTGTGGAAAAGCTCAATCAATGGCAGCATGAGAACAAGGATATGATTGCTTCACTCACTCGTCAGTATAAGGAAATGTCCGACAATTTCGAGACTGCTTCCTCTTCGCTCACCCGTGTCAAGGACGACACGGCTTCGCTTGTCAGCGAGGGCGGCAAACTGCGTCAGCTTGTCAATGCGCTTAATCAGGTTATTATCGAGGACAAGAGGTTTATTGAAGTCACCAAGGAACTGCATGAGACAGCCAGCCTGTCCAAATCAAATATGAAATCGTTCAACGAATCCGTCAAGACACTTAACGAATGGATCCGCAAACAGCGTAACTTCGTGGAAGGTGTACAACTGCTTATCGCCAAGCTTGAAGAGCTTGACAAAATCCGTGACTACGGAGAGCAGTTCTGGAAAGGCACGAAAAACAAAATGGAGGAAGGTATTGGCATCATTAAAGGCGGATCGGAGGCACTCAGGTCGCAGCTCGCTTCTCTTGACCGTCAGTTCTATAACCGCCTGAGCGCAACCCTTGCCGAACTCGACAACTGTATTACTAAAATGGTGGAACAAGTCGGAAAACGCAGATAACTATGGCAAAACCTGATGTATGGCTTTCCGTGTCAGACCTTATGACCGGGCTGATGGTGATTTTTCTCTTTGTCGCAATCGCCTATATTAGCCGTGTGCAGAAGAATCAGTCTGTCCTCACCGATTATGTCGAAACCAAAAACGAGCTTCACAACAAACTTGTGAAAGAGTTTGAGGGTGACACTCTCAAATGGCAAATGGTTATCGGCAAAGACCTTACTATGCACTTCAAAGAGCCGACCGTGCTTTTTACCACCGGCTCGTCTGAACTGACACCGCGTTTCAAAGAAATTCTTGACGAGTTTCTTCCCCGTTATTTCAACATTCTTTTGAACGACAGCCTGCGTTCCAATATTCAAGAAATCCGCATCGAGGGACACACGGATGATGTGCCAATGCCCAGATACGATGCCGACCCGTATATTGCCAATGCAAAATTATCCCAAGAACGCGCCTTATCCGTGCTTAAATATTTTCGTTCCATGCCGAAGTTTAAGCAGTATTCAGACAAGCAGAAGCAGCTGCTCGAATATTGGTTTACCGCCAACGGACTTTCTTATGGCAAGGCTCTTGACGCGGACGGCAATTTCATCATAAGTTCGGGCAAGCCTATTGACCGCGCTTATTCTCGCCGGGTTGAATTCCGTATCGTCACTTCCGGTGATGAAATACTTGAAAACTTTGTAAAAGAGAATGCAAAATGAGCTTTGACTTTTACATAAACAGAGGAATCATAGCTGCGTCAGATAACGCAGAGGAAGAATCCATGCCTATTTGTGACTTTCCAAGCCTAAAGAAGTGCCTTACTGACATGGGCATACAGATCGGACATGCTGGCGCATGGCGTTCTGTCGGAACGGTCGATGTGTTGCCCGAAGATATCGGCAAACGCATTCTCTTCAAAAACAACGGCATCTTCTATATTGATGACGATGGTGTGAAACGCCGTGGCTTTATGTATAAAACCGCTTTCTACTTTGAATACAAAGGCAGGAAGAAGAGACCAAAGTTTCACGTCTGCAAATGCACCGCTATTGAAAATTTTGGCCGTGATGCCTACCGCTTTGCCAATGCAGAGCCTGTAAAAGTCTATTCCCGTAATGCCTGTAAGGAAGTGGAAGTCAAGGGAATGGAACTATGTGACTATTGTAGGAACATGCTGATGAACGAAGAGGCAAAACGTGTGAGCAATTCTACCGGCTTTGTGGAAATCCTTAAAGAAACGGGTGATGTGGAAAAACCCGCCGAATATAATGTCGATATTTTCGGCTATGTCAAGAACTGGGAGGAAATATCCCTCAATTACCGTATAAAGCGGAATTTTACCTGCGAACGTTGCGGAACCCATGTAGAAGACGGCTTCGACCGTTCCTTCATGCAGACTCATCACAAGAATGGAATAAAAACTGACAATCAAGAGGGCAACCTTGAATGTTTGTGCATCAAATGCCATTCGGAAGCGGATGATACGCACCGCCGTAATTTTTCTTCAGAAGCGCAAAAAGTCGTTATTGACGAATATATGCGAAAATATCACCCGTTGGCGGAATTAAAGTCTGAGGCTGAACAAGTCTCAAGCACCTTTCCAAGGCAAGGAGTAGCTGTAGCCGCTGGGTCAGGCCTCTTCGGCCAGGTTGTGACTCCAGAGCAATTTGCCCAGGAGGTCGAGAGTTACAACTCCAGTTTGGATGAGTAACAAAAGATTACCTTTTAAAGTTATCTTGAACCTTTGTTTATCCCGGACTTACGTAAGTAATGCATCTGATATTCCCGAATGACAGATATGACATTTGTCTTTGTTGATGCTTTGAAAAAGATTTGCGTACTTTGCAGCAAAGATTATAGTCATGGATGAAGGACTTAAAACCAGTGATTATTTAAGAGACATCGTATTAAATCTTCCGGATAGTCCCGGAATATATCAGTATTTGAATTCAGACGGAGTGATTATCTATATCGGTAAGGCAAAGGATCTGAAACGCAGGGTATATTCCTATTTCAGTAAGGAGTATGCGCCAGGAAAGACTCGTGTGCTTGTAAGCAAGATTGCCGATATTCGGTACATAGTAGTCAATACAGAAGAGGATGCCTTGTTGCTTGAGAATAATTTGATAAAGAAATACAAGCCTCGTTATAATGTTTTGCTGAAAGATGACAAGACTTATCCTTCCATTTGTGTAAGCAATGAATATTTTCCAAGGGTGTTCCGTACGCGTAAGATTATCCGTAATGGATCGGCTTATTTCGGCCCGTATAGCCATATTCCTTCAATGAATGCCGTTCTTGAACTGATTAAGCGCCTTTATCCCATACGTACTTGCAATCTCTCTCTTACGCCTGAAAACATTCGCAATGGCAAATTTAATGTGTGTCTGGAATATCATATAAAGAACTGCAAGGCACCCTGTATCGGCTTGCAGAATCATGATGAATACATGCGGAATATTGCCGAAATAAAGGAGATATTGAAAGGAAATACACAGGAAATAACTCGCTCCTTATTAAAGCAAATGCAGAATCTGGCTTCAGAAATGCGTTTTGAAGAAGCTCAGAAAATAAAGGAAAAGTATGAACTGATAGAAAATTATCGCTCGCGAAGCGAGGTGGTAAGTTCCGTCCTTCACAATATTGATGTGTTTTCGATTGATTGTGATGAGAGCTCTGCATATATAAACTATCTTCACATTACGAATGGATGCATTAATCAGGCTTTTACTTTTGAATATAAAAAACGGTTGGATGAGACAAAAGAAGAGCTTCTGGCAATGGGTATTGCAGAGATGCGTGATCGTTATAAAAGCATGTCGCGTGAAATTATTGTTCCTTTTGAAATGGATCTGGAACTGAAAAATGCTACTTTCACCATACCGCAAAAAGGAGATAAGAAGAAGCTTCTTGAACTCTCTTTGCTCAATGTAAGGCAGTATAAGGCTGACCGTTTGAAACATGCCGAAAAGCTTAATCCGGAGCAAAAAAGTGTGCGATTGATGAAAGAAATCCAGGAGCAGTTAAAGTTGAAAAAATTGCCTGTGCAGATAGAGTGCTTTGATAATTCGAATATCAGCGGAACAGATGCTGTTGCCGCATGTGTGGTTTTCAAGAAAGCCAGACCTTCGAAGAAAGATTACCGTAAATATAACATAAAAACCGTGGTAGGACCGGATGACTATGCCTCAATGCAGGAAGTGGTTCGTCGACGTTATCAACGTGCAATCAATGAAGGTACTCCATTGCCCGATTTGATTATTACGGATGGGGGGAAAGGTCAAATGGAGGTTGTACGGCAGGTGGTAGAAGACGAGTTGCATTTGAATGTTCCTATAGCTGGATTGGCCAAGGATAATCGTCACCGGACATCTGAAATGTTGTATGGTTTTCCACCGGTGGTAATTGGTATAAAACAAGGAACCCCCCTCTTCCATCTTTTAGAGAATATTCAGGATGAAGTGCATCGTTTTGCCATTACATTCCATCGAAATAAACGAAGTAAGCGTCAGATTGCCTCTGTGCTTGATGATATAAAAGGAATAGGTGAAAAGACGAAAAACCTTTTATTGAAAGAGTACAAGAGTGTGAAACGAATACGTGAGACATCGTTTGACGAGCTGTCACAATTGATAGGAACAGCAAAGGCAAAAGCGTTAATTGAGGGGTTGAATAATGTGTCTGACTGATATTTAACGTGATTTCGATGAATTATAAGTTATTTTATGATGACTATCGGAAGTTGCTGTAACTTTATAGTACGCTGCATTACAGTGGGATCCGCTTATCCCGGAACAAGCAGGACGGAGACTTTATGCATCGGAAACTGAAAAACAGGCAGACATGACTGCCCATAAAATCAGACGAATTGACTGTGACAGAGGATACCGGGCAAAAAGGAGACAGACGGTGCGCGGCTGCATATTCCGGATACTCCTGAAGAAAGACAGTTGCTGTGCGAATGGAAAGAAGCGCAGACCGATCTTCATTATTTAGTGCGCGGCTTTTATAAAGGAGCGTTTGGGAATGCCGTAAACATACTTCCTGTAGCTGCCGCATACGGTTTCAAAAAGGCCATGAGAGAGTTTCGTCTGAACCGTATTGAAAAAATACGCGGAATGCCGTTTCCGGGCAACATCTCGCTGAAATGTCATTTTCAAGAGATGA
>CAYUIJ010000058.1:0-15926 GCA_964444735.1 uncultured Bacteroides sp.
CACGCAACAATGCGGCAAAATTCTCGCCGAAGAAATTGCAATACTTGAAATAACACAAGATCAGAAGATTAAGGACGATATTCCCTATGCTTATCCACTTCTGCCTGCTCCGGTGTCCTTCCTCTCTTTCCAGCAGAATGCCGCTGAAATAGCTGCAAAATGTAGTCAATGCAATCAGCAGCAGGAAACGCCAGTCCCACCACCCGTAGAAGAAATAGCTTGCCGTCACGACAAAAAGATTCTGCCATCGCAACGGTTTGAACACAAACCAGTAAAGCAAAAACACTACCGGCAAATAAACAAGAAACTCATAGGAATTGAACAGCATGTCATTGTTTTATTCATGCCCCAGTCCCCACGGGCGTTACACAAAAAAGGAGCGTGGGAACTGACTCGTTTATCTCCCTTTTCGGTATCGCCAAACACCGTATGCAAAAACAAACAACATCTTTCCCCACGCAAAAACTATGACGCATGGTGGTTACCCAGCATGCTTATAGCCATGGTGAGCGTTTGCATTGTTTATCCTTTTACATCTTTAAAATTTGGCGATTCCAAAAGGGAAGGATAAAGCTGAACGCTTCTTTATACCTCAATTTTAGCCATACGGAACACTCTCCGCATAACAATGCAAAAATATATAAAAAAGCAGAACAATGCAACGCTCAGGGGAAAGATGTTGCGTGGCAAATATAATAAAATAAATTAAAAATTCATAGAGCCAACGAAGCGGACGCAAAATTATGAGCGGTGCATGCAGAACCCGTTTCAGACGGAAGGGGAACTAAGGCTTTCCCTTGTCCTTTTATGGGATCCGGCCTGTGCTTTCCTGATAAAAAGACCGGATCAGACACATTGCCGGAATCCGTACCCTTTAAAGGATGCATTGCCTTGGGGCCTGTATGCATTCCTGTTTTTCTTGCCTGGAAGCGTTTTCATCCGCTTCCCCTCTTCAGCTGCCGGATCTATGCTTTAGGAATGCAGATCTTCATGGTTTTCTTACTTACTTGAGATGTTTTTCATCCACATTCAGTATCCGTATCGGGTATCGGAAGAGTCCAATGCCCGTTAATGGAAGTAATCAGTGCCTTCCTCAGGCATTTCAGACTGTTTTTTCGGACGTATCCATTCCTTTGGCACGGAAAAGTACGGATAACCTCCGGCACGACCGGCCATGTAACCGGCCATATCGCTCAATGCCGGATGGCTTGCTATACAAAGCGTCACACGAAAGTCAAGTCCTGGCAAACGGACTAGCAGACAGTCATCAACCACTTGATAACCAACATACTTTGCAAGAGAAGAAAATTACAGCCAGACAAAAGCCAGTCTACCCTCCCCATGCTGTCTGATAAAAACGTAAGCAGACCGGATACTGCTATCAAACGCATATTTTTTCTGAAAAAAAACATAAAAAAAGAGTGTTTTTTGCAATGCAGATATTGCATTATTAGTATTTTTGCATTATAGAGACATTCAAATCCGCGATATTAACTTTTTTAAATATATATACTCATGGATTTAATTAGTGAAATTGTTGCCCGTGCAAAAGCAAATCCGCAACGCATCGTTCTCCCTGAAGGTACAGAAGAACGCACATTAACTGCTGCCGATCGCGCATTAGCCGAAGGCGTGGCAGAGCTTGTCATCATCGGAAATCCTGCCAAAATCAAGGATCTGACAGAGAAATCCGGTTTGAAGAACATTGACAAGGCCACTATCATCGACCCTGAAAACCATGCAAAGAAAGAAGAATATGCACAATTGCTGTGCGAACTTCGCAGAAAAAAGGGCATGACTATCGAAGAGGCCCGCAAGCTGGTACTTGACCCGTTATACTTGGGATGCCTCATCATCAAGGCCGGCGATGCTGACGGACAATTGGCCGGAGCACGCAACACAACCGGAAACGTACTTCGCCCGGCATTGCAAATCATCAAGACCGCTCCAGGCATCACTTGTGTTTCAGGAGCGATGCTGCTGATTACAAAAGCCCCGCAATATGGCGAGAACGGTATCCTCGTTGTTGGTGACGTAGCAGTTACGCCTGCTCCAGATGCAGAACAGCTCTCACAAATTGCCGTATGTACTGCCCGTACAGCCAAGGCTGTTGCAGGATTTGAAGATCCTCGCGTTGCCATGTTGAGCTTCTCAACCAAAGGATCTGCAAAACACGAGGTGGTTGACAAGGTGGTTGAGGCATTGAAACGGGCTAAAGAACTTGATCCCGCATTGAAGATTGACGGTGAATTGCAAGCCGATGCAGCTCTGGTTCCTTCAGTAGGACAAAGCAAAGCCCCGGGCTCAGAAATCGCCGGAAAAGCCAACGTATTGGTCTTCCCAAATCTCGAAGCGGGAAATATTGCCTATAAACTGGTCCAACGCCTGGGTAACGCCGATGCTATCGGTCCGGTTCTTCAAGGTATTGCCCGTCCGGTTAACGATCTGTCACGCGGATGCTCTGTTGATGACATATACAAGATGATTGCCATCACCGCCAATCAGGCTATCGCTGCTAAGAAATAAGTTTAACCCCGGGAAAAGACAAACCATGAAGATATTAGTATTAAACTGTGGTAGCTCTTCAATCAAGTACAAACTGTTTGAAATGACTACTAAAGAAATCCTTGCACAAGGAGGTATTGAGAAAATAGGCTTGAAAGGATCATTCCTGAAACTGATCTTGCCTGACGGCGAAAAAGCGATTCTTGAAAAAGATATTCCTGAACATACTGTAGGTGTAGAGTTCATTTTCCAGACTCTGACAAGCAGACAATACGGAGTGCTGAAATCACTCGAAGAGCTTGATGCCGTTGGTCACCGTATGGTTCACGGAGGGGAGCGCTTCAGCCAGTCCGTACTCTTGAGCAAAGAGGCGCTTGATGCAGTAAAATCCTGTAACGACCTGGCGCCATTGCACAATCCTGCCAACCTGAAAGGTGTGGCAGCCGTTTCTGCAATTCTGCCCAACATACCGCAAGTAGGAGTATTCGATACCGCATTCCACCAGACAATGCCTGACTACGCCTGCATGTATGCCATCCCATATGAATTGTATGAGAAATATGGAATACGCCGTTATGGCTTTCACGGGACTTCACACCGTTATGTCTCAAAACGTGTCTGTGAATTTCTGAACATCAATCCCGAAGGAACACGCATCATTACCTGCCACGTAGGTAACGGCGGTTCTGTTTCGGCTGTCAAAGACGGAAAGTGCGTAGACACCAGTATGGGACTTACTCCGCTTGAAGGCCTGATGATGGGTACCCGCAGCGGTGATATTGATGCAGGAGCCGTTACATTCATCATGGAAAAAGAAGGCCTGGACCCGACCGGCGTATCAAACTTGCTAAACAAAAAGTCTGGTCTGCTGGGTATCTCAGGAGTTTCTTCAGATATGCGCGAAATTGAAGCAGCCGTTGCTGCAGGAAACGAAAGAGCCATTCTGGCACAGAAGATATACTTCTATCGCCTGAGAAAATACATCGGGAGCTATGCTGCCGCAATGGGTGGCGTTGATATTATCGTATTTACCGGAGGTGTAGGCGAAAATGGGAAAGAATGCCGCGAACATGCTTGCGAAAGACTGGAATTCATGGGAGTTAAACTTGACAAGGCCCTGAATGAGAAGACACGCGGAACCGAAACCGTTATTTCAACCCCCGACTCAAAAGTGAAAGTAGTGGTTATTCCTACCGATGAGGAAATGATGATTGCTACCGACACAATGAATCTGCTGGACAAATAAAATATTTCGGTATATCACAGGCGCGGAACAAGTTGTGGATCACTTGTCCGCGCCTTTCATTTTATACACAATTTCACAGCCTTGTAGAATAAATCCACACCCGTCACATTATACTCTCTCATAAACTTCTTACCTTTGCACCCGAAAAACCAATGTTTTTACATTTACTATAGCAAAAAGAATTATATGGTACGTCAGTTGCTCTTCACATAGTAAATAAAAATATTCAAGCTCCAAAAATCATAGTAAAATACATAATAACCGAACAAAGTTGTAAGTATGAAGAGATTTTTAAAAAACAGCCGCCATGCAGACAGCAGAAAAAGAATTGCATTTGTCATTCTTGCCATAGCCGCCTTATCGGCCGTTATCTGGATAGTGACACACCAGAAAAAGATCAGGCAAGAAACAGTAGTCGTGGCCACTGTACCCGTGACACAGAAAAACGTAAGCATCTACGGAGAATACGTAGGACGTATCAGAGCGCAGCAGTTTGTGGAAATCAGAGCACGCGTTGAAGGATTCCTTGAGGAAATGCTTTTCGAGGAAGGTACATACGTAACCAAAAATCAGGTGCTCTTTGTAATCAATCAGGATACTTACCGGGCAAGGGCCGACAAGGCACGTGCTCAATTGAAAAAAGACGAGGCTCTGGAACGTAAGGCCGGACGAGACCTCGAAAGAATACGCCCGCTGTATGAGCAGAATGCGGCCAGCCAGCTTGACCTTGACAATTCCATTGCCGCCTACGAAAGCGCGCAGGCATCAGTATCCATGAGTGAAGCCGACCTCGCACAGGCAGAACAGGAACTGGGATACACCATAGTACGATCTCCTATTTCAGGAAATATCAGCGAACGCCTGGTTGACTTGGGAACACTCGTAGGTACCGGCGGAAAATCGCTTCTTGCCACTATTGTAAAAAGTGATACCGTATTGGTAGACTTTAGCATGACAGCACTTGACTACCTGATGAGTAAGGAACGAAATGTAAATCTCGGACAAAAAGACTCTACCCGCTCATGGCAGCCGTTCGTAACCATCACACTGGCCGACAACACGCAATACCCCTACCGCGGACTTGTAGATTTCGCCGAGCCACAGGTTGATCCACGTACAGGAACCTTCTCTGTACGTGCTGAAATGCCCAACCCTGAACATACACTGCTTCCAGGACAGTTCACCAAAGTAAAACTGCTTCTTGATGTGCTGGAGAATGCACTGACCGTGCCTCAAAAAGCCGTTATCATTGAAAAGGGAGGGGCATACATTTATGTGGTACGCAAAGATTCAACCGTAGAAAAGAGATTTGTGGAACTGGGTTCTGAACAGAAAGACATTGTAGTGATAGAACGCGGTGTAGTCGCAGGAGAACAGGTTGTGGCCGAAGGATACCACAAGCTTACACCCGGTATGAAAGTAGAGATAGACAACAGCAAGCTCAACGTGACAGCCGACAGTATTCAGGCAAACAGACAGCCGGCAAAAGAGTTGCCCAAACAGGAATGAACTTGTCTATTAGTAACTACCCAAAAAAAAGAAGCAATGAAAGTGAACTTTTTTATTAACCGTCCGATATTCTCTGCGGTCATCTCCATAGTAATCGTCATTGTAGGTATCATCGGACTTACCATGCTTCCCATTGACCAATATCCGCAAATTACACCTCCGGTAGTTAAAATCAGCGCCTCTTATCCGGGAGCCAACGCCACTACCGTATCACAGGCGGTAGCTACCCCTGTCGAACAGGAGCTGAATGGAACGCCCGGTATGCTGTATATGGAATCGACCAGCTCGAACTCGGGAGGTTTTTCGGCTACGGTCACTTTCGACATCTCGGCCGATCCGGATCTGGCGGCCGTGGAAATACAAAACCGTCTGAAACTGGCCGAATCACGCTTGCCGGCAGAAGTTATCCAAAACGGAATCTCCGTAGAGAAACAGGCATCAAGCCAGCTCATGACACTGTGTCTGACATCAAACGACCCGAAGTTTGACGAAATCTATCTGAGCAACTTTGCTACCATCAACGTGCTCGATGTGTTGCGGCGCATTCCCGGAGTAGGCCGAATATCAAACATCGGCGGACGCTATTATGCCATGCAGATATGGGTACAGCCCGACAAGATGGCCAACTTCGGCATCACGGTACAGGACTTGCAGACCGCGCTGAAAGACCAGAACCGCGAATCGGCGGCCGGTGTGCTCGGTCAGCAGCCCATGCAGGGAATTGACATTACGATTCCAATTACCACACAGGGCCGTCTGTCTACCGTACAGCAGTTTGAAGACATTGTGGTAAAAGCCAATCCAGACGGCTCTATCATCCGTCTGCGCGATGTGGCCCGCATCTCACTCGAAGCCTCATCCTACAATACGGAAAGCGGAATAAACGGAGGAAATGCCGCCGTATTGGGAATCTATATGCTTCCGGGAGCCAACGCCATGGAAGTGGCCCGGAAAGTAAAAGACACCATGAAGGAAATCAGTAAGAATTTTCCGGATGGGCTGCACTATGAGATACCTTTTGACATGACCACCTATATATCGAAATCCATACACGAGGTATACAAAACGCTTTTCGAGGCCCTTATTCTGGTAATCGTGGTAGTATTCCTCTCATTGCAGAACTGGAGAGCCACGCTTATTCCTATCGTGGCTGTGCCTATTTCACTAATCGGTACTTTCGGATTCATGCTTATATTTGGCTTCTCACTGAACATACTGACCCTGCTCGGACTTATCCTGGCCATCGGCATTGTGGTGGACGATGCCATCGTTGTGGTTGAGAATGTGGAGCGTATCATGGATGAGAAGAAACTTAATGCTTACGAGGCAACCAAAGAAGCCATGAACGGACTTACAGGAGCACTGGTTGCCACCTCTCTTGTATTGTCGGCCGTATTCGTTCCAGTCAGTTTTCTTCCGGGCATCACCGGCCAGCTTTACAGACAGTTTACGGTTACCATCGTTGTATCGGTATTGATTTCTACAGTTGTGGCGTTGACCCTCAGCCCGGTGATGTGTTCACTCCTATTAAAGCCGGTTGACAAAAAAAAGAAAAATATCGTATTCAGATATATCAACTACTGGTTGCACATAGGCAATAACAAATATGTAAAGGTTATCAATAAGAGTATATGCAATCCGCGAAGGGTGATGAGTTCATTCGGACTGACACTGATAGCAATACTTCTCATTTACCGCGTCATCCCTGCCAGTTTTATTCCAGTAGAAGATCAGGGATATTTCAAGGTTGAGCTGGAACTTCCCGAAGGCGCCACACTTGAACGTACACGCATTGTGACCAACCGTGCGGTAGACTATCTGATGACATTGCCCGAAGTAGAATATGTGCAGAACGTAACAGGGAGCAGTCCGCGTGTAGGAAGTAATCAAGGACGCAGTGAGCTGACCGTAATCCTGAAGCCGTGGGAAGAAAGAGACAATACAACCATAGACAAGATTATGGAAGAGGCAAGAACCGAACTGTGCAAATATCCCGAGAGCAAGGTATACCTCTCTACACCACCGGCAATCCCCGGATTAGGTAGTGCCGGAGGTTTTGAAATGCAGCTTGAAGCACGTGGTGAAGCCTCGCTTGATGACCTGTCTACAGCGGTAGACACCCTGATGTATTATGCCAGCCAGCGTAAGGAACTTACAGGATTGTCATCTTCTCTGCAAACAAAGATACCACAACTATATTTTGATGTGGACCGCGATAAGGTGAAATTCTCCGGCGTTCCATTGTCGGACGTATTCTCTACCATGAAAGCATATACCGGTTCGGTTTATGTGAATGACTTCAACATGTTCAACCGCATTTACCGTGTATACATTCAGGCTGAAGCTTCTTACCGCGCACATAAAGAGAACCTGAACCTGTTCTTCGTAAAAGGCACTGACGGAGCCATGATACCACTTACATCACTGGGTACGGCTTCATACACCACCGGTCCGGGAAGTATCAAGCGCTTCAACATGTTCACGGCAGCAGTAATACGAGGGGGAGCAGCCGGGGGATACAGTTCCGGTCAGGCAATGGACATTATGGAAAAGATTGCACAGGAACATCTGCCCGATAACATCGGTGTTGAATGGAGCGGACTTTCCTATCAGGAGAAACAGGCCGGCGGACAGACCGGACTGGTAATGGCACTGGTATTCCTGTTCGTATTCCTGTTCCTCGCTGCCCTTTATGAAAGCTGGATGATTCCGGCAGCCGTATTGCTTTCGCTCCCCGTAGCGGCACTGGGTGCCTATCTCGGAGTCTGGGCCTGCGGACTGGAGAACGACATCTATTTTCAGATCGGACTGGTAATGCTGATGGGACTTGCAGCCAAGAACGCCATCCTTATCGTTGAATTTGCCAAAGAACAGGTAGAAAAGGGAGAGTACGTGGTTCAGGCGGCTATCCATGCATCGCGCATGCGTTTCCGTCCCATCATGATGACCTCACTGGCTTTCATTCTCGGAATGTTACCGATGGTCATCGCATCAGGACCTGGAGCGGCAAGCCGTCAGGCTATCGGTACCGGCGTATTCTTCGGAATGATATGTGCCATAATCTTCGGCATCATTCTCGTACCGTTCTTCTTTGTATACATTTATAAAGCAAAAAACAGACTAACCCGGAAAAAACAATAAGCCTATGAAGCGATATGCCTTATACCCCGTCATAAACATACTCTTGCTCGGACTGTTTACAGGAGGATGCCAACTAGGGAAACACTATACACGTCCCGATCTGCATCTGCCAGCAATGTTTGACAGCACGGCTACCGATTCAAACTCCATAGCCGACTTCCGCTGGTGGGAGATATATACCGACACAACCCTGCAACAGCTCATACGCCAGACACTTGAGTATAACAAAGACATGCTTACAGCTACGGCGCGTCTCAAGGAAATGGCTGCACAGAAACGAATATCCGTTGCCAGTCTGTTCCCCGATATAGACATCAAGCTGTACGCCGACAAGGATGCCGAGAACTATGGAGGTGACGACTATACATCTTCACCTGAACTTACCGGCAAACTGGTTTCCGCATGGGAAGTGGACTTATGGGGAAATCTGCGATGGGCAAAAGACAAAAGCATGGCAGAGTTTCTACAGGCAGTGGAAAACCGCCGTGCCTTGCAGATGACCCTTGTGGCACAAGTGGCACAGGCTTATTTCGAGCTCGTGGCACTTGACAATGAACTGGAAATCGTGAAACAAACCCTGCATGCCAGGGAAGAGGGAGTACGGCTGGCACGCCTGCGTTTCAACGGTGGCCTGACATCGGAAACAACCTACCAGCAAACACAAGTGGAACTTGCCCGTACAGCAACGCTCGTACCCAGTCTGGAACGCTCCATTGCACTGAAAGAGAATGATATCAACTTTCTGGCCGGACGCTATCCCGGAAAGGTGGAACGTTCGCACCACCCTGAAAATATCCGTCTGCCGGAGTCACTGCCGGCCGGTATGCCTGCCACTTTGCTGGAACGCCGTCCAGATATATGTGCAGCAGAAAACGCGTTGGTAGCAGCCAACGCCGATGTGGGTATCGCATTTACGAACCTGTTCCCGAAACTGACGCTCACGGCGCAATATGGTCTTGAGAGCGGCGACATAGAAGATTTCTTCCACTCACCCTCGCACTTCATAAGTGCCAATCTGCTGGCACCGCTCTTTGCCATGGGCAAAAGAAGAGCCATGGTAAAAGCCAAGAAAGCCGTTTACGAGCAGTCAGTATACCGATATGAGAAAGCCGTGCTTTCGGCATTCAAGGATGCACAAAACGCCATTGTGGAGTTCAACAAGATAAAGGATATCTACGATTCACGGCTCAAACTAGAGCAGGCTGCACAGCAAAGCGTAAAACTGGCCCAACTGCAATATATGAACGGTGTAATAGGCTATCTTGACGTGCTCGATGCACAACGCACGTATCTGGATGCACAGATAGGTATGAGCAATGCTGTACGCGACAAGCAGATTGCAATGGTACAACTATACAAGGCACTGGGCGGAGGATGGGAATAATCATCCTCCCCCTTTCTTGGCAATATCCTGATACTTCACATTTCAAAGTTGCCGAAGCAAGCAGCTTCTTTAAGAAGCGTCAACGGTAATATTTGTAACCGTTATGCCGGTGAGACGGTTGCAGAATTGGCAGGGATATAGTTGATACAGACTCTGTTAATCCGGTACCATTCAGATAAGTTCTGTTAGATAATTCTGACATAACAGTCCCTGTTGATTTTTGCACTTCATATTGTCAAAGATTTAACAGGATTGTTTATATTTGCAATCAGAAAGAGTTCCTTGTATAAGCATACAGGCAAAACGCAGAGATGGCGCAGCTGCCAAATCATTGCCTCAAAAAACGGGTAATCTTCCCAAAGTCTTTTGTATAAGGCACTGACAAAAGTTTCCAGAGTAAGACAAAAACCATGTAATGAACAAATGAATGAATTCAAAGTTTAACAGGCAGCGGGTGGCCCCAATATTAATTAATTCATCGATAAAAAAAAGGCGTTTATCCATAGAAAAAAAAGGAGAATCTATTTTGTTTCCGAATAAGCCGGACACGATATACTTTTGTATCGTGAATAATAAAAACAATGGTAGAATGAAAAAACAGATTGCATATGCAATAACGGCATTGGCCATGACAGTGACATTGCCGTCAACGGCACAAGAAGTCAGGCAATGGACATTGGATGAGTGTATCCGCTATGCACTGGAGCAAAATATCCGGTTGCAACAGAACAAACTTTCGCTGGAAGAAAGCAAGGTTGATGTAAAGACAGCAAAAGCCGCTCTTTTCCCAAGTTTGTCATTCAGCAGCGGACAGAACATGGTAAATCGTCCTTATCAGGAAACCAGCAACATGGTAAGCGGAACTGAAATTATCAGCAGTAGCAGCAAAACATCATATACAGGAAACTACGGGCTTAATGCACAATGGACTGTATGGAATGGAGGAAAACGTTTGAACACAATCAAACAAAACAAACTGAGTCAGAAAACTGCAGCACTGACAGTCACTGAACAAGAAAACACACTGCAGGAAGAAATAGCCAAGCTATATATCCAAATCCTCTATGCTTACGAATCTGTACGTATTAATGAAAGAACTCTTGAATTAAGTAAAGCGCAATATGAACGTGGTAAGGAATTACTTGCAGCCGGTGACATTTCCAAGAGCGAACTGGCACAGCTTGAATCACAAGTAAGTAATGACAATTACCAGCTGGTTGCCTCACAGACAAGCCTTGAAGATTACAAACTTCAGCTCAAGCAATTACTTGAACTCGATGGAGACCAGGCAATGGAACTTGTTATTCCAGAACTGAATGAGCAAGAAGTGCTGTCACCTCTCCCTCAAAAAGAAGACATTTACCAGACAGCCCTTTCTCTTCGTCCGGAGATACAAAACGGTAAACTAAACATTGAATCGGCTGATTTAAGCATACGTATGGCAAAAGCCGGATATATGCCCGATATCCGTCTGAGTGCCGGAATCGGTACTAACCATACATCAGGAAGCAATTTCACTTTTTCCGAACAAATAAAAAACGGATGGAACAATTCAATAGGACTGACTCTTAGTATTCCTATATTCAATAACAGAGAGACCAAAAGTGCTGTAGAAAAAGCAAAATTTCAATACGAAAGCAAAAAACTGGATTTAGTCAGCCAACAAAAAGAACTTTATAAGAATATTGAGAACATGTGGTTAGATGCTTCCAGCGCACAGCAGCAGTTTATAGCAGCCGATGCTAAATTAAAAAGCAGCGAAAGCAGTTATGCTTTAGTAAGCGAGCAGTTCAAATTAGGAATGAAGAACACGGTAGAGCTTCTCACTGAAAAAAACAATCTGATGAGTGCGCAGCAAGAACGTATCCAGGCTAAATATATGGCTGTGTTAAACCGTATTTTGCTAAACTTCTATGCAGGAAACAAAATAGAAATATAAATAAATATGAACAGGAAGCAGAAACTTTTCGGCGGCATTATCATTATTGTAATTATTGCCGGATGCGGTTACTGGATATTCGGTGAAAGTAAAAAGAAACCGATAGTGACTTTCGCAACCGCACGAGTACAAAAAGGCGAAATTAAAAGTTCAATCACAGCTACAGGTACCATTGAACCTGTGACTGAAGTAGAGGTAGGCACTCAGGTATCTGGAATTATTGATAAAATATATGTTGATTACAACTCTGTAGTCAGGAAAGGCCAGCTGATAGCTGAAATGGATAAAGTAACCTTGCAAAACGAATTGGAATCGGCAAAGGGAACTTATGACGGGGCACAAGCTGAATACAATTACCAGAAAAAGAATTACGACCGCAACAAGCTATTGCATGAAAAAGGCCTTATCAGTGATAAGGAATACGAAGAATATCTGTATAACTATCAACGTGCCAAAAGTACTTATGAAAGCAGCAAGGCTTCTTACAATAAGGCTCAGCGTAATCTGTCTTATGCAATCATCACCTCACCTATTGACGGAATTGTAACCAGCCGTGATGTAGAAGAAGGACAAACTGTTGCGTCTGGATTTGAGACTCCTACCCTTTTCACTATAGCCGCAGACTTGACAAAAATGCAAGTTGTTGCCGACATTGATGAGGCTGATATAGGCGAAGTTGAAAATGGTCAGGAAGTGTCATTTACTGTAGACGCTTACCCTGAAGACGTATTTACCGGACACGTCAAGCAAATTCGCTTAGGAAGCAGCAAAAGCAGTACCAGTACTGCCAGCACCACAGAAACGGTTGTGACATATGAGGTTATTATCACTGCAGATAATCCTGACTTAAAATTAAAGCCTAGATTGACAGCTAATGTTACCATCTATACCGTCAACAAAAAAGATGTTTTATGTGTTCCGGCAAAGGCGTTGCGCTTTGTCCCCGAAGAGCCTCTTTTAGGTAAGGAAGATGTAATAAAGGATTGCGATGCAGAGCACAAGGTATGGACTTATGAAAATCATGTATTCCAGGCACACCCGGTAACTATCGGACTAAGCAACAGCACTTATACGGAAATCTGTGGGGGTATAGCTGAAGGTACAGCCATTGTCAGTGAAGCAATAGCTTATGGCACGGAACCTGAAGTACAATCAGCGCGACATGAACAAAATCCGTTCATGCCTGGACGTCCTGACAGAAACAAAGGAAAAAAACAGAACAAGGAATAACGCGGCTATGGGTAAGACTGTTATCGAATTGCAAAATATCAAACGGGACTTCATTGTGGGAGATGAAACGGTACATGCCTTGCGCGGCGTTTCATTCTCCATCGAAGAAGGAGAATTCGTTACGATTATGGGAACATCCGGTTCCGGTAAGTCTACCTTGCTGAACACGTTAGGATGCCTGGATACCCCCAGCAGCGGCGAATACTACCTGGATGGAATCTCCGTAAGGGAAATGAGCAAACCGGAGCGGGCCATACTCCGTAACAGAAAAATAGGTTTCGTCTTTCAAAACTACAACCTGTTACCGAGAACTACCGCTGTAGAAAATGTAGAGCTCCCGCTTATGTATAACCCCGCGGTCAGCGCGTCTGAACGAAAAGAAAGAGCGATAAAGGCACTGCAAGATGTCGGGCTTGGTGATCGTCTGGAACATAAATCCAATCAAATGTCAGGTGGACAGATGCAGCGTGTAGCCATCTCTCGTGCTTTGGTTAACGATCCGGCAGTAATTCTTGCCGATGAGGCAACAGGCAATCTGGATACACGTACATCTTATGAAATCCTGGTATTATTTCAAGAATTGCACGCCAGCGGACGTACCATAATCTTTGTCACCCATAATCCGGAAATTTCACAATACAGTAGCCGCAACATTCGTCTTCGAGACGGACATGTTATCGAAGACACAGTCAATAAAAATATTCTTTCTGCAAGAAAAGCGTTAGCGGCATTGCCAAAGAATGACGAAGAATAAAAAAGAACGTTATAAAAAATACCATGAACATCAGCAATCTGTTTAAAATAGCTCTGCGGGCCTTGGCCAACAACAAGATGAGAGCATTCCTAACCATGCTCGGCATCATCATTGGCGTTGCTTCGGTTATTACCATGCTCGCCATTGGCCAAGGCTCCAAAAAGAGCATCCAGGCACAAATCTCCGAGATGGGGTCCAACATGATTATGATTCATCCGGGTGGAGAAATGCGTGGTGGCGTGCGCCAGGATCCATCGGCCATGCAGACTCTTAAACTTGAAAATTATGAGGCCTTGCGTAATGAGTGTACTTTCTTATCGGCTGTCAGTCCTAACGTTTCTTCATCAGGGCAATTAATTCACGGAGCCGATAACTATCCGTCTTCAATCAGCGGAGTCGGCATTGATTATCTGACAATCCGCCGATTGAATGTTGAAAGTGGAGAAATGTTCACTGAAGCGGATATTAAAAGTGCAGGAAAAGTCTGTGTTATAGGTAAAACCATTGTTGATAATCTTTTTACTGACGGCAGTGACCCGATAGGACAAATAATACGTTTCAATAAAATTCCGTTTAAGGTTATAGGCGTTCTTAAATCCAAAGGTTACAACTCAATGGGCATGGATCAGGATGATATTATTCTTGCGCCTTACACTACTGTAATGAAGCGTTTACTGGCGGTAACCTACCTTCAAGGTATATTTGCATCGGCTCTTACAGAAGACATGACTGATTATGCAACCAGTGAGATAAGCCGTATATTGCGCAGAGAGCACAAGCTAAAAACAACCGATGAGGATGATTTTACAATACGTACTCAACAGGAGTTAAGTACCATGCTGAATTCCACAACAAGCCTGATGACCACTCTATTGGCGTGTATTGCCGGAATTTCTCTGATTGTCGGCGGTATCGGAATCATGAACATCATGTATGTCTCTGTTACCGAGCGTACCCGTGAAATAGGATTGCGCATGTCTGTCGGAGCCCGTGACATAGATATTCTAAGCCAGTTCTTGATTGAAGCTGTTCTGATAAGCATAACCGGAGGAATTATTGGAGTGTTTTTCGGATGCGGCGCAAGTATTATTGTAAAAAATGTGGCTCATTGGCCTGTATTCATACAGCCTTGGAGCGTGTTGTTAAGCTTTGCGGTATGTACCGTAACCGGTGTGTTTTTCGGATGGTATCCGGCAAAAAAAGCGGCAAGTCTTGACCCGATAGAAGCTATCAGATATGAATGATTGTTATGATCAGAGACAAGATATACGCCTGTAAGGCAGTATCCATGATTACCCTTATCCATATCATTGTATGGATACTGCTCTTTACGTTTCCTTTGCTGATAGAAAATTCAACAAGAGACATACAATGGGAGGCTTACTTCAAACGCCTGAATATGCCTGTAGCCTTGTTCTTGATATTCTATGCCAATTATCTGATTCTCGTGCCTCACTTCCTTTTGAAGAAAAAAATCCCTAAATACGTCATATATAACCTTGCGTTGATTACTGTCATTATAATTGTCATGCAATATTGGTACATTCCTTTTATACAAAATGACAACAATCAGCAATATGATGTAATGAGAAATATTCCGCGGCATAAAGAAAGGCCGCCGCGCTGGATATTTATTTTAAAAGATATTGTTTCATTCATTTTCATGGCCGGACTTGGAGCTGTCATCCGCATGAGTACGCAATGGCAAAAAGCGGAAAATGCCAGAAAAGAAGCAGAACAAAGTAAAATGGAAGCAGAGCTCAATAATCTGAGAAATCAGCTCAATCCGCATTTCCTTTTAAACACTCTTAACAACATTTATTCCTTAGTGGCCTTTGATGCTGACAAAGCCCAGAAAGCGATACAAGATCTTAGCAAACTTTTAAGGCATGTTTTGTATGAGAATCAAGAGACATTTGTATCTTTGTCAAAAGAAATAGACTTTATACAAAACTACATTGCACTCATGCGAATACGTCTGACTCACAATGTTGCCGTGACTATCAGCATACAGGTAGACAAAAACAGTCAGAAGCCTATTGCGCCGCTTATATTCATATCTTTGATTGAAAATGCTTTCAAACACGGCATAAGTCCGGTAAAGGCAAGTTTCATAAGTATCAGTATCAGTGAAAATGAAAACGGGGTTCTGTGTGAAATAATAAACAGCAACCACCCTAAAAGCGGTACGGATAAAAGTGGTAGCGGAATTGGCCTG
>CAYUIJ010000059.1:0-15923 GCA_964444735.1 uncultured Bacteroides sp.
TTGTGTTGAGAGAAGACAACCAAGTGCTCGATGAGGTGGTTGTCGTGGGCTATGGAACCGTGAAGAAACGTGATTTGACAGGCGCGGTGACTTCCATGAAGAGTGCCGATGTGGTAATTGCTCCTACCAATAACGTGATGGAGGCCTTGCAAGGGAAAATCGCGGGTATGGATATTACCAAGACCAGTGGCCAGGTAGGCGAGGACGTGGAAATTTTGTTGCGTGGCACGCGTTCTATCTATGGAAGCAACGAACCTCTTTTCATTATTGATGGAATTCCTGGAAGCTACAGCCAAATCAACCCTTCTGACATTGAAAGCGTGGACGTGCTGAAGGACGCTTCCTCTACGGCTATCTACGGCTCGGCGGGAGCCAATGGCGTAGTGATTATTACCACGAAGCGGGGAAAGGAAGGCAAGGCTACAGTCAATTTTGACGCATATTACGGGTTCAGCGGCGATGCTAATTATACGCATGGCATGATGGGTGACGAATGGATTGCCTATCAGCGGGAGGCTTACAGATATTCACATGGCGATTACCCTGCAGACATGGCTTCGCTGTTTGGGAACCCCGATTACCTGGAAGCCTACAATCAAGGCAAGTGGATTGACTGGGTAGACCAGGTGGCTGGAAATACCGCCACTACACAGAAGTACAGCCTGTCGGTATCGGGAGGCAATGAAAAGACTAAAGTCTTTGCGTCCGCTTCCTATAGTAAGGAAACCGGTTTGCTGGATAACGACCAGCTGGAGAAATATGCCTTGCGCCTGAATATTGACCAGCAGGTGTCCGACTGGGCAAAGATAGGCTTTACCTCCAATCTCACTTTCCAAGACCGTGACCAAGGCGTGAAAAACACGTTTACCAAGGCTTTGACCGCTTTCCCGTTGGGAGATGTGTACGATGAATCGGGAGATATCAATTATGAATACATCACCGGTCAATATACCCCGCTGGGTGACTTTATCCCCTATCAGTATGCGAACAATACGCGTTCCACCTACGTCAATGTGATCGGTTATTTGGAACTGACTCCTCTCAAAGGATTGGATTTCCGCTCTCAGCTTAGTGCCACTTTGAGCAATGCCCGCCAGGGACAATACTGGGGCAACGAGGCATCGGCTAATCTTCCATCTTATGCCAGCGGCAATCATGCTTCGGCCACGAATACGTATGAGTGGGGATATACGTGGGAAAACATCCTTTCCTACAATACAACGGTTGCCGATGATCATGACTTCACCTTGCAGGGAATCACTTCGTGGACGAAGACAACGGACGAAAGCAATATCGCGGCCGGCAATCAGCAGCAACTGGATGTATGGCAATGGCACCGTCTGCTTTCCACGTCCAATCCGTATGTGTATTCAGAATATTCAAAGACTCAGAAGTTGAGTTTCGCCGTGCGTTTCAACTATTCGTACAAGGGAAAATACCTGTTCACTTTCTCGAACCGTTGGGACGGAGTGTCATGGTTTTCCGACAAGTGGGATGCTTTCCCTGCCGCCGCCGCGGCATGGCGCATCTCCGATGAGGACTTTATGAAGGGCACCCGGAGCTGGCTGAGTAACCTGAAGCTTCGCGTGGGATACGGTATCACCGGAAATGCCGGAGGTATGGGCGCCTATGCCACTACAACGCAGGTATATTATTATACAATGGGCGGTGTCTCGAAAGATGGAAAAATTGTCCCGTTTGCGCAATATACAGGTACGTATGGAGGAGACATCACTTGGGAAAAGTCCTACAACTGGAATGTCGGCTTGGATTTCGGCCTGTTCGGCAATCGTTTGGATGGATCTCTGGAATGGTTCAACACGGAGACAAAAGGCCTGCTCTATCAGCGCACCTTTCCGGTTACATCGGGAAACACCGGATGGGGAAGCCCTCTGAAGATCTGGCAGAACTTGGCGAAGACCAGCAATCGGGGTATCGAGGCCACCATCAATTCCCACAACATGCGCGCAAAAGATTTCACATGGGATACCACCCTCTCGCTGACCTGGAGTAAAGAACAGATTGAAGAGCTGCCTGAGGGGGATATCAAAGCCGAAAGCCTGTTTGTCGGCAAGCCTGTCCATTCCGTTTACGGTTACAAATATGCCGGCTTATGGAGCTCGGATACGCCTCAGTCTACTTTGGATGCCTATGGCGTGGAGCCGGGTTTCATCAAGATTGCTACGGTGCCGCAGGAGACGGATGGCGTTTCCGACAATGGCATACATGCCTATGGCGAGTATGACCGTCAGGTACTGGGACATGAAAATCCCGATTGGGTGATTGGCTTGAACAATACGTTCACTTACAAGGGATTCGACCTTTCGGTATTTGCGATGGCCCGTTACGGACAAACCTTTAGTAGCGATTTGCTGGGCCGGTATACCGGAGAGTCCGATAAAATAACCGCTAATCAGATATCCGGAGTGGATTATTGGACCGAGGAGAACCAAGGAGCCTTTTATCCGCGTCCCGGATCGGGAAACAAGCAGTCGCTGGTTTATCCGGCCTTGTCGGTAGTGGACGGATCGTTCGTCAAAATCAAGAACATTACTTTGGGATACACGCTCCCCCGTTCTCTTGTACGGCATGTGCTGATGGAGAAATGCCGTTTCTATGTGACAGCGTACAATCCGTTTATCTTTGCGAAAGAATCCAGACTGGAGGATACCGATCCGGAGACGGGAGGTTCTGATTCCTTCCCCACGTATAAGCAGTTTGTATTTGGAGTAAACATTACTTTTTAAATCAAGAATCATATATGAATAAGATAAAGACTATATTGGCGGCTTCCGTGACTGTCTCTTTGGGCTTTCTGCAATCATGCTCGCTTGACGAGTACAATCCCGGAGGATTTACCTTGGAAAGACTTGCGGCAAACTCTGCCGAAGGATACGAGAGTTTGATAAACAATTGCTATTTCGGCATGGAGCGTTACTACTACGGTGCGATGAACTGGATGTCCTTGACCGAAGGAGACAGTGACTTGTGGACGAGCAATGGCAACCTGAGCTCATCGTACATGGAGTGGTTCTGGTTCTTTGCCGGTACGTCTCCCAATACAACGTTTACCAATGAGGCCTGGAACGGAGCCTACGACGGAATCGGGGCATGCAACATTGCCATCGCGAATGCGCAAAACGCCGCCTCTTTCTACACCGAGGCCGGGCTGAATGCAAAAGTGGCGGAGGCCCGTTTCATGCGTGCGGTATATTATTATCATCTGGTTGAGCAGTTCGGGGGCGTGGTACTGATTACGGAACCGCAGAATACGCCCGATTACGCTCCGGATCGGACTGACCCGCTGACCATTTACCGGGATGTTATCATCCCCGACCTGGAATTTGCCGTACAATGGCTGGACAAGGGTACGGATGAATCCACCACGACTCCCGTCAAGAAATCAGCCTTGGGATTTCTGGCAAAGGCGTGTCTGCAAAGTTGTCAGTATACAGACGAGTTCCTGGCCAGAGGCATGGAGGTGTCGCAGATGCTGATAGCCGACTGTGAGAGCGGAGGTGCCGCTTATGGAGCTTACATGTATCCGAATCCGTCCGATGTCTTTGCGGAAGAGAACAATTTCAACAACAAGGAAGCCTTGTGGAAACATCGTTGGATTGTCAGTGAATCAGGGCATGGCTCAAGCAACGGTAATTACCGTACCAACCGTAATAATGAGTGTTTCCTTTGTTCGCTGAGCCGTTTCGGAGCGAGAGTGGACAGTCAGGATGCCCGCACCTCTTGGGAGACGGGAGGCCCGGAGGGATATTTCATGCCGACCCAGCATCTCCTGTGGCTGTATCAGACCGATAACGGAGGCAAGCTGGATCCCCGCTTCCATGCATGGTTCAATACAGAATGGAATGCCAATCAGGAGTATGTATGGAGCGAAAGCGATATTGCCAGTTATGGGAAAAGTACCTCCTTGCTGGACAAGACCATTGCCGTAGGCGATCTGGCCGTTAGGTTCGTGATGCCGCAGGACGGAAATTACGCGGCTGAGACAGCCGGCCAGGCAACTTCCAATTATGTGCTGATTGATTATGCGGATGTGTATGATGATGCCGGTAAGAGCATCAAGATGAGTTATAAAGGTGCGGAAAGCCAGCTGCGTTACTTGTTCCCCTCGTTGAACAAGCATAACAGCGGCCGTTACTACGTGGTGAATGAGGGTAGCAAAAGAAACGGCAATCTGAACGGGACGTTCATGATGCGTATGTCAGAAGTTTACCTGATTGCCGCCGAACTGGATATCTACTTGAATGGCGGTGCCAACGCCATGGGGTATGTCAATAAGGTGCGCCAACGTGCCGGAGCCGACCCGTTGACAGGGACCGCCACCATCCGTACCATATTGGATGAGAGAGGCCGGGAGCTTTGCGGCGAATACTGCCGTTTTTATGACTTGAAGCGTACGGGGATGTTCAAGGACGGAACATATTTGCAGGAAACCCGTCCGGAGGTGGCAGGTTATTTCAGGCCGGAATACGCCTTGCGTCCCATCTCGACCACTTATACGGAGGAACTCTCCAATGGAGATACATTCCAGAATCCGGGTTACTGATATGTGGTATCATGTCATTGATTAGACAGTCTCAAGAGGAATGCCTTCCCGGAGGGCGTTCCTCTTTTTTGTCATGGCATGAGGCAGTCGTTTCCCTTGATCGGGTAATGTTCCTCTTATGATTGCATGGGATATGAGAATTCCGGCTGTTCCCTCTGTTGTGGCGGGGTGATGTGTTTCTTGAATGCGGAGGAATATTTGAACCTCTTGGCCTTGTATTTTAGAGAGACGGCACAGACAAAAAATTTTTTATGCCTTGTCCCCATGGTTTGGGATAACGTTGAATAAGGTGTTTGCAAAAAATCCATAAGGGAGTGAGTGTGTTTCTGTCGTCATTCACTTAGGCGTCCGGACAGTTTAATGACTTGTCATAAGGTATTATAAGAGCCCTTTTTGAATTTTTTTATCTGGCAGGCAAGCATGAATGCTGCTACGATTGAAGCCATAAGGTCTGCCAGCGGCATGCTGTACCAGACTCCGTCCACTCCTATGACGGGAGGTAAGATTAGTAATCCTGGAAGTAAGAATAATAATTGCCGGGTCAGTGAAAGGAATATGGATTTCCCGGCCATTCCCAGACTTTGAAAAAAGTTTGTTGTTACCATCTGGAATCCTATAATGGGAAAACAGATTACCGCAATACGCATGCCTTTGCCTGCCAGCTCTATCATTCGGGTGTCTGTAGTAAAGGCCGATGCTATCAGGTCGGGGCATAATTGTCCGATTAGGAATCCTGCGGTAGTTACGGCCGTAGCTCCGTAAATGCTTAGCTTCAGGACATGTTGTACACGATCATGCTGTTGTGAGCCGAAATTATATCCTGCAATGGGTTGCATGCCTTGATTCAGCCCCATTACAATCATTACAAAGAAAAAGCTGATTCTGTTTACAATACCGTATGCTCCGATGTGATAGTCTCCGCCATACTCTTTCAAGCCTTTGTTGATAAGAATGATGATAAAACAGGCGGTCAGGTTCATTAGGAAAGGCGACATGCCGATAGCGATGATGTTTGAAACAATGTTCTTGTTCAGCTTGTAAATGCCTTTCTGAAAATGAGTAAGCTCATTCTTGTTGCTTAAGATACGGATTTGTTTTATCAGCGAAATGGCCTGCGAAAGGACTGTTGCCAGAGCGGCGCCTTCAATTCCCCATTTAAATCCGTATATGAAAACGGGAGCCAGTACTACATTGAACAGTACGGTGTTGATTGTCGCGAACATGGCTTCTTTCGGATGCCCGGATGCCCGCAGTACGGAATTTAAGCCCAGATACATGTGGGTTATGACGTTGCCCAGCAAAATGACTTTCATAAAGTCTCGTGCATAGCCGATGGTTGCGTCGCTGGCTCCGAAAAAATACAAGACGGGGTCCAGAAAAACAAGGGCTATGGCTCCATAAATGACGCCTATTATCAGATTCATTACAACTACATTGCCCAGAATGTTTTTGGCGGACTCATAGTCTTTCTGTCCCAGACGGACGGAAATGAGCGTTGCGGCGCCTACGCCTGCAAGCGAGCCGAATGCCGCAGCAAGGTTCATAAGCGGAGAGGTAAGGGCCAGGCCCGATATGGCCATCGCACCTACGCCATGACCGATGTAAATGCTGTCAATCATGTTGTAGAGAGAAGCCGCGGTCATGGCTGTAATAGCCGGAACAGAATAACGCATCAGCAGTTTCCGTATGGGCAGTGTCCCCAGTTCTGTTGCTGCTCCTGCATTGCTTGTCATAATTGTATTTTTAATTTTGGCATGCAAAAGTAGTCTTTTTTTTGATATTCTCACTCAGGCATGCATGGTTTAATAGTAAGATGAAATGAAAAAATAGTATCTTTGTGGGCTCGCTAAAGATTTTCGATTGATATGGCACAGAAGAAGGTACTGGTAGGTATGAGTGGCGGTATTGACAGCACATGCGCTTGTATTATGCTACAGGAAAAGGGATACGAGGTGGCGGGGTTGACGATGCGTACATGGGACTCTCCTTCGAGGTTTTCCTCTCCCTCTCAGGAACTTCCCGATTATGTAACGGAGGCAAAGGAGCTTGCCGGAAAACTTGGCATAGAGCATCATGTGGCCGATGTCCGTCAGGAATTCAAGGATGTGATTGTGCGGAATTTTGTCGATGAGTACATGAACGGGCGTACTCCCAATCCCTGTGTCTTGTGTAATCCGTTGCTTAAGTTTAGGATACTGGCCCGGTGGGCCGGCAGATTGTCGTGTCCTTACATTGCCACCGGGCATTACGCGCGTCTTGTTGAGACGGATGGTCATATTTATATCGCGGCGGGTGATGATGAGAAGAAAGATCAGTCATATTTCTTGTGGCGTGTATCCGAAACCGTGCTCCGGCGTTGCGTCTTCCCTTTGGGCGGGTATACCAAGCAGGCCGTACGCGGATATTTGCGCTCCAGAGGCTTTGAGGCCAAGTCAAAGGGTGGAGAAAGCATGGAAGTATGCTTCATTGACGGTGATTATCGTGATTTTCTTCGTGAACAGGTGCCTGATCTGGACCGGCGTGTCGGACCTGGAAAGTTTGTCAATGCTGCCGGAGTTACGCTTGGCGTCCATAAGGGTTTTGCCTGTTACACTGTCGGACAGCGGAAAGGTCTTGAGATAGCGTTGGGAAAGCCGGCCTATGTCCTTGAATTGGATCCGGTGGAAAATACGGTTATGCTGGGCGACGCATGGCAGTTGAAAACCGGGTATATGCTGGTAGGGCGGCAACGGGTGGTTGATGAAAGGCGTTTTTTCCGGGAAGAAGGATTGAGCGTGCGTATCCGTTATCGCGGCAGCCCCGTCCCTTGCCGCGTGCATGTACTTGATGACGGACGCTGGCTGATACGTTTTCTTGATGAGGCGTCTTCGGTCGCTCCTGGACAGTCTGCCGTATTTTATGCCGGCAGGAGGGTTGTGGCAGGCGCCCTGATCACGTCACAGCATGGAATAGAAAGGTATATTGATATCATAGAGAAAAAATGGAGATGAAAAAGGCATGTGTTGTTTTGATGGTATGTGTGGCGGCGGCTTTGTCATTGCAGGCCGGTGACCGTTTGGAGCGTTACCGTGTCACATTGGCCGATAAGGCTGCTACCGGATATTCGCTTGGGCATCCTGAAAGATATTTGTCGCCCAAGTCAATCGGGCGCAGGCAGAGACAAGGGCTGAAAGTCGATTCTACCGATTTGCCGGTGTCTCGCGCCTATCTGGAAATACTGGCAAAGGCCGGAATGGACATTGTAGGTACAAGCCGCTGGAACAATACGGTATTGGTCGAGACTTCCGACAGCGTTCGCGCCGCGGCGTTGCTGCGGCTGCCTTTTGTTTGTTCTGTCCTGAAGGTATGGACGGCTCCCGACAGCATTCCTCAACGCAATGCCGGCAGGAAAAACGATGTCAGGCCCGCAGACAAAAAGCTTCCGGTACATTATGGGGCCGCACAGAACCAGGCCGGGATGCTGAATCTCCCTTTACTGCATCAGGCCGGCTTTCGCGGAAAGGGCATGACGATAGCCGTCATGGATGGAGGTTTCCTGAATGCGGATGTCATTCCGTTGTTGGACAGTGTGAGAATCGGGGGAGTCCGTAACTTTGTTCATCCGGGATGTGATGTGTATGCCGGGCTTGGCCATGGCACGGGCGTGCTCTCGTGCATGGCTGCCGATACGCCGGGGGTGATGGTGGGCACTTCGCCCGAAGCTTCTTACTGGCTGTTTTGTACGGAAGACCCCGATTGTGAGTGCCTTGCCGAGGAAGACTACTGGGTGCAGGCCTTGGAATACGCCGATAGTCTGGGGGTGGATATCGTCAACACTTCCTTGGGCTATCATGCTTTTGATGATGCAGGCAAGAATTACCGGTACCGTGATCTTGACGGGCATACCTCTCTGATGAGCGCGTCTGCCTCAATGGCCGCCTCTAAAGGCATGCTGGTAGTGTGCAGTGCCGGCAATTCCGGCAATAAGGCATGGAAAAAGATTGCTCCTCCGGCCGATGCCGAAAACGTGCTTACGGTAGGGGCTGTCAGTGCTTCAAGGGTAAATACGGTGTTCTCATCGGTTGGCAATACGGCCGACGGAAGGATAAAGCCCGATGTTATGGCATGCGGAGGCGCGGCGGCCGTTATCGGGCCTGACGGAAATGTCAGGCAGGCCGATGGCACGTCATTTTCCGCGCCCGTATTGTGTGGATCCGTTGCTTGTCTGTGGCAGGCCTGTCCCCGGCTTACGGTTTATGAGTTGATAGATCTGGTTCACCGGGCATCTGACCGTTACGGATTCCCGGATAATGTATATGGTTATGGAATTCCCGATATTTGGAAAGCTTATTCCATATACCGTCATGAAAATGCGGAGGAATGATGGAGGCCTTGTCGTTGTATGAGCTGAACAATCTGGTCCGTCACCGTATGGAAGACGCCTTTGTTGATGAGTATTGGGTACAGGCCGAGCTGAGCGATGTCCGTTCCAATGCCACCGGCCATTGTTATCTGGAGCTGGTTGAGAAAGATGAGAGGGGCGGCAGTCTGATAGCAAGGGCACGTGCCATGATATGGAGCTCCGTTTACCGTCTTCTGCGTCCTTATTTCGAGCAGGAAACGGGGCAGGCGTTCGTTTCCGGTCTGAAGGTACTGGTCAGGGTTACCGTAGGCTTTCATGAGCTTTATGGCTATTCGCTGACCATTGTCGATATAGATCCTTCCTATACGCTGGGCGATATGGCGCGTTGCCGCCGTGAGATACTCCGCCGGCTTGAGGAAGAAGGCGTGCTCACTATGAATAAGGGACTGGATATGCCTTTGATCCCTCGCAGGATTGCTGTCATTTCATCGGCTACGGCCGCCGGATATGGTGATTTTTGCAATCAGCTGGCACACAATCCGTACGGCTATGTCTTTTATCCGGTGCTGTTCCCTGCCATGATGCAGGGCGACCGTACGGAAGAGACCATAATCAGCGCGCTCAACCGTATTTATGAGCATCAGGATTTCTGGGATGTCGTGGCAATCATCCGTGGAGGGGGCGCGGCATCCGATTTGTCAGGCTTCGATTCTTATCTGCTGGCTGTCAATTGCGCGCAGTTCCCCTTGCCTGTGATTACAGGCATCGGGCACGAACGCGACAATACCGTAATTGATGCGGTGGCACATACCTGTGTGAACACTCCTACGGCTGCGGCCGGATATCTGATTGCAAGAATGCACGATGCATACCGCGCGCTTTGTGAGCAGAAAGAGCGCCTGCTGCAAGGCGTCTCTATGAGATTTGAGTATGAGAGGCAGCGTCTGGAGCGTGATTCCTCGCGTCTGCTGCTTTTGTTTTCCGGTTATAGAATCAGGGAGGAGAAAAGACTTTCCGGTTTTGATCATCGCATGCGGATAGCGCTTCATGCGTGCGTTATGGATCGGAGGCATAAGATAGAGCGGCTTTTGCAGCGCATTCCTTTTCTCCTGTCTTCGTATATGGATAACGAGAGGCATCGCATTCGGTTGCTTGAGCGTCAGATTCAGGATCTTTCTCCCGAAAGGCTGTTGAAAAGGGGATACAGCATTACGCTGAAAGAAGGGAAGGCACTGACGGATGCCTCGCAGGTGAGGCCGGGAGATCGTATTGTCACCCGTATCTTTCGCGGCGAAATAAAAAGTACGGTAGAATAGATAGTTTGATATTAATGATAATTGGCGGATAATTATGGAGACAAAAAACTTGACGTATGAAAACGCGGTAAGGCGTTTGGAACAAATCATATCACAAATAGAAAACAACGAGCTGGATATTGACCGGCTGGGCGCGTCATTTAAAGAAGCCCGGGAATTGCTTGCCTTTTGTAAGGACAAGCTTTTTAGCACTGATACGGAAATAAAGAAACTGCTTGATTCTTTTCAGGAAAAAGAAAACTGAAATCTTGCATGTTTTTTTTAGATTATCTGATTTTTTTCGTGTACATTTGCGCCGGGTTCATACTTTAAATTTTTGATAAATGAAAGAAATAGACTGGTCGGATCTGTCGTTCGGCTATATGCCGACAGATTATAACGTGCGCTGTTATTATCGTAACGGGAAATGGGGAGAAACAGAAGTTAGTTCTGAAGAGACAATCAATCTGCATATGGCTGCCACGTGCCTGCATTATGGTCAGGAAGCTTTCGAAGGCCTGAAGGCATTCCGTTGTAAAGACGGGAAAATCCGTATTTTCCGTATGGAAGCCGGGGCAGAGCGTCTGCAGAATGCATGCAAGGGAATTCTGATGCCGGAGCTGTCTGTGGAGCGTTTCTGTGAAATGGTAACGAAAGTCGTTAAGCTGAATGAGCGTTTTATTCCTCCGTATGAGAGCGGAGCGTCATTATACATTCGTCCGTTGCTTATAGGAACAAGCGCGCGGGTGGGTGTCCATCCGGCCGATGAGTATCTTTTCATCATTTTTGTAACCCCGGTAGGGCCGTATTTCAAAGGCGGGTTCTCTGCCAATCCTTATGTGATTATTCGCGGGTTTGATCGTGCGGCTCCTCTTGGTACCGGAGCTTTCAAGGTAGGGGGTAATTATGCCGCCAGCTTGCGTGCGAATAAGATGGCGCACGATTTGGGCTATTCTTGTGAGTTCTATCTCGATGCTAAGGAAAAGAAATACATGGATGAGTGTGGCTCGGCCAATTTCTTCGGGATCAAGAACAACACCTATGTCACTCCCTTGTCCGCATCCATTTTGCCGTCTATTACCAACCGTAGCCTGATGCAGCTGGCCGAGGATATGGGATTGAAAGTCGAGCGCCGCCCTATACCTGAAGAAGAGCTGGCTACGTTCGAAGAGGCGGGTGCTTGCGGTACTGCCGCTGTAATCAGTCCGATTCAGCGTATTGACGATTTGGAAAACAAAAAATCATACATTATTTCCAAAGACGGGAAGCCGGGCCCGATATCTGCAAGGCTTTACAATAAGCTGCGTGCTGTCCAATATGGAGATGAGCCCGATGTACACGGATGGGTGACTGTTCTTGACTGATTCCGGCGGTCCGGTTATAAAGGCGTAATTCTTACGGGGTTGTGCCGGCCTGCCCGCACAACCCTTTCTAATGCCAAGAAGACCCTCTGATGTTCCCTTTTGCCTGTGCCGCTTTTCCGCTCATCTGGCGGCAGGGTCGTATTCCAATCGCGGCGGCCTGCAGACAGGCGGGTATACGCCATGCCTGTATGGTATGAGTATAAAAAACATGAGAGGCTTTTGCGTTTCATTTTATAATAAACACTATATTTGCATGGCATTTATAATAGTATGAGATATGGAGAATAAAGACAAGGCAATGGAAGGGCCTGCCGGCAAGGCGGAGGCCCTGAGGCCTGCGGGCGGTCGCCCCGATGGCTGCAGACGGGAGGAAGATACGCGCCTCGACAGGATACGCTCGCTGGGGGAACGCATTGATGAGTTGGAGCGGCAGCAGGACGAGTGCGATATATGCTCTGAAAGGTACGAGGAGCTGCAGGATGAGATTGATGACTTGCAAAATGAGCTCGATAATATGGAAGACGAATCCTATTATGACGATCATCTCGACAGGATACGCTCGCTGGAGGACCGCATCGATGAGTTGGAGCGGCAGCAGGACGAGTGCGATGTATGCTCTGAAAGATATGATGAGCTGCAAGACAGGATTGATGATTTGCAAAACAAGCTCGATGATGCGGAAGATGAGTTCTATGCTTCGTAGTCCGGTAACAGAGAACCGCGTTTCTCCGGATTTTCCTGCCGACAGGGT
Source organism: uncultured Bacteroides sp. (assembly GCA_964444735.1). Taxonomy (GTDB): domain Bacteria; phylum Bacteroidota; class Bacteroidia; order Bacteroidales; family Bacteroidaceae; genus Phocaeicola_A. Next base: position 12,317 of record CAYUIJ010000059.1, read on the forward strand.
GTTTCCCCTGCCGGAATGCTGAATCGCGGAAAAGTTGCGGAAATCTTGTATCTTTGCAGCCGAATAAAAAGATATTGTAATAAAAAAAAGAAAAAAAGTTGTAGAAAAAAGACATATAGATAAAGACATATTATAAGATAAGGCGTTAGCTTTTATTTTCGGGGATTCTGAAACTTCCACATCAAAGAAACCACCTAACGAATAAAAGTAAAACGCTCACGCGTATGCGTGGGCTTTATTTTGTTCAATGGTGGTTGGGCTGTGGAAGGCCTCAGAATCCAAAACGACAAATACTGTCCACGTTTTTTTATATCGTGCAGTACGTGTCGGGATAGGCTATCGCCAAAGAATCCCGACAATGAACACAGATCCTTTCAAAATCCTGACTCCACAGGAACGATGGCGGCCCCGGAATGCCGATGCGCAGACAGCCACAGCCCCTCTCGTCAGAAAGATACGCGAGGCGGTGGCCGGATGGCGTGAAGCCGGATATCCGCGTATAAGCGGAACATCCTCGGCCCTGCTCCGCTTTTGGTTCAACACGCCGCATCCTGACAACTTCCGGTTCTATTTCTCGCAACGGGAGGCAATCGAAAGCGTCATCTATCTTTACGAGGCAGCGGAAGCCCGCGACAAATACCGGCTGATAGAGCAGTTCGACTCGGGCGGGGAGCTTACCCCCGATGCCTTTACCGAAAACTGGACGCGCTATGTGGTGAAAATGGCGACGGGTGCGGGAAAGACCAAGGTGGCCGCACTGGTTATCGTCTGGTCGTATTTCCACAAGCTGTACGAGCCCGGCAGTCCCCTGTCAGAGAATTTCCTTTTCATCGCACCGAACATTATTGTCTATAACCGTCTGCGCAAAGACTTCGATGATTTGCGGATATTCCGTAACGAGCCGTTTCTGCCCGGCAACAACGATGACAGATATTGCAACCGCTGCTGGCATGACGATTTCCGGCCGGCGCTGCACTTGCAGGACAATATCCGCGCCATATCCGATACGGGCAATATATTCCTTACGAACATACACCGTGTTTATGTTTCCAACCCCGTGCAACTGTCTGTTGAGGAGACATTCTTGGGCATAAGGCCGAAGTCGGGCGCGGATACGGAAAACGGCACGGACTTAGGCAGGATTCTCCGTAGCGGGCGGATAAAGGATCTGGTCGTCATAAACGATGAGGCGCACCACGTCCACGACGAGGATTTGCAGTGGCACAAATGCATCGCAGACATACATAACCGCCTCAAATTGCGCTTCGGCAACGGGCTGTCACTACAGGCCGACTTCACGGCAACGCCGAAACATACCAACGGGGCGATCTTCGCGCAGACGATATGCGACTACCCGCTTGTCGAGGCCGTACGGCAGAATGTGGTCAAGTCGCCTGTCCTGCCCGATGAGGCTTCCCGCCTGAAACTGGAGCAGCAGGACAGCGCCGGATTTATCGAGAAATACCGCAGCTTTATCGAGCTGGGCGTGCAGGAATGGAAGAAGCAATACGACGCCCTCAATGGCGTAAGGAAGCCCGTGTTGTTCGTGATGACGAACAACACACGGGAGGCCGATTGCGTGGCGGATTTTCTGCAACGGGAATATGCCTGTCTCAATAACGCCGTGCTGACAATCCACACCAACAAGAACGGCGATGTGGCCGGTTCGGACAAAAAAGACAGGGAGGAGCTGGAAATGTTGCGCGAGGCGGCGGATGAGATAGATGCCGGCACCTCGCGATACAAGGCCATCGTCTCGGTGCTGATGCTCCGTGAGGGCTGGGACGTGCGGAATGTGACAACGGTTGTAGGCCTGCGCCCGTTCAAGGCGAAATCGAATATCCTGCCCGAACAGACCATAGGACGAGGCCTGCGCAAGATGTTCGGCCCCGGCACGCACGAGCAGTTGGTGATTGTGGGCACGCGCCCGTTCCTGGAGTTTGTCGAGACGCTCAAGGACGAGGGCGTTGAATTTGAATACGCGCCCATGGGCAGCGGCACGCAGGTCAAAGGGAATATATGCGTGTCGGTCGACAAGGAAAAGGATGCCGGCGCGCTGGATATCCGGATTCCGCAGATGCGTCCGAGGATAGTCCGCGAGCAAAAGAATCTCGCCGGGCTGGATGTGGGCGGTTTTGAGGAAGGGCATGCGGAATACAGGCATTATTCTGACGATGAAGTCAGGGAAATCGTGTTCCGGGACATCGACGGCAACATAACGCACGTCACGAAATTCAGCCGCAGCCGTGTTCCCGACTACCGGAACGTGCTGGCCGCCATCACGCAGACAATCTTGCGCGAATCCCGGTTGCTGAACGGGCACCATATCCTTTACCCCAAAGTAGAGAGTTTCGTGAAATACAGGCTGTGGGGAAGGGAGGTGAGCCTGTCTGACCCGCAGACCGTCCGCAACCTTTCGGAGCCGGCGGCTGTCAGGATTATATACGACACATTCGGAAAGGCCATATCGCGCCTTACGGTCGTGGAGCATGCCGTGACGGCAAGCCGCGGATACGCGTCGGTGGCAAAGAGCCGCCCGATTGTCGTAAAAAGCCAGCCTTACATAGAGGCTCCGCGGAAATCAGTCTTCAACAGGATTATCGGTGACAGCGGACTTGAACTGCAGTTTGCGGCGGCATTGGAGAAATGGGACGATGTCGCGGCATACGCGAAGAACACGGAAAACGGGGTGGGGTTCAGCATCGAGTACCAGAACGACAAAGGGCAAATAGCCTCCTACTATGTGGATTTTTTGGTCCGCTGCACCTGCGGGCGGTGCTATGCCGTCGAGCTGAAAGGCATTGAGGACGAAAACGCCCGGCTGAAACGCAGGCGGCTGCGGCAATGGTGCGAGGATGTCGGCCGGGTGCAGGAGCAACAATGGTCGTCGCTCTACATTCTGGAAAGCGAGTGGGACAAATACCGCGACAAGCTGCGCTCATTTGCCGATGCGGCCGGGATGTTCGAGGTAAGGCAATAAAAAAGACAAATATATATGGATATGAAAACATTTTCACAAGCGGAGCCGGATTCATGTGAGTGTCTCCGGCAATGGCAGGCACTGGGGTGCATGCTTTTTCAAGGAGGCCCCGGCTTTGTCTTTTACTTGGACGAGGCTTTCAGCCGATGGTACAAGACACTAAACCCCTACGGCAATGACTGACAGCAGAAGAAACGAAATCGTGGAGCTTATCCGGCAAGGCCGGAAGCTGGACAGGTCGATGATATACGATCTCTTTGCGGGGGACGATGAAGACGTGTTCCTGTTCTGGAACGGGCGCAATGAGAAGGTCACGAACATAGCCCTCCCTTTCCACAGCATCGAGCAGATTGACGAGCCGCGGGCCGAGCACGAGACCGAACTTTTGTTGTTTGACAGACGGGGCCGCCAGCTCAAGGGGTGGACTGACAAACTGATATGGGGTGACAACAAGCTTGTCTTGTCATCGCTGGCGCACGGCCCCATGCGCCGCGAGATAGATGCCGTAGGCGGACTGAAGCTGGTCTACATCGACCCTCCGTTCGCCGTCGGCGCGGATTTCAGTTTCGATGTCTCCATAGGCGGCGATGCCGTGACGAAAAGGCAGAGCGTCATCGAGGAGGTCGC